>NZ_JBBOYW010000001.1:3907500-4169592 GCF_038008325.1 Lysinibacillus sp. FSL K6-0232
TTAAGCTCAAATGCTGAATTTCATCTATACATAAAATTCCACAAGAGATACTATTACAAATTTGTGTCATAATAGGCATTAATGTATTAACGGATAACTTATTAGAACGACCAAACTTTTCAAAATAATTTGTTCCCAAAATTCCATCAACCGTTATGAAAAACTGATTAACCAATCCTTTTACCGATCCATCATGGGGACATTCCAGACGGAGCCAAACTAATTGTGTAAAAGGAAAATCCTTCCCTTGGTAATTAGAATGAGTGATAACTTGTGGGAGTTGGTCAAGTAATTTCGCTATAGCGGTACTTTTGCCTGTTCCACTTGGCCCAATTATTGTAAAGCCTTTTGGAATAGAGCGATTAAACCAATCCTGATCAATTGTATTCTTTATATGTTCATGCCCTTGAATCAAGGATGTAGCGTAGGAAGGACTAAATGGATTTCTTGCTAAATAACCTTGCCTCAATATCCTTGACAATCTTGACTCCAAATCAAGGTGATAGGGAAGAACCTGAAAAAGTGAGAATAGTCGTTGAATAATATGAAAACGATAATGGCTATCCAACTGTCTTTCATTTTCATCGAAAGAAGGATAATAACTTAGTTTTTCAACCACTTCTTGCTTTGAGAATATAGGCGGGAGTGCTTCAATCAAAGGATTGCCTTTATATTCCTTGACCACTTGTTCGTGGTAATAAGCATGAGTAAATTGATTATTCTTCACGTTTAGCCATTCCCTTCTTTTGCATATTTTTTAGTAAAAGTAAATCATCATTAGACATTCCACTCATTGGAATTACAACTGCTCCTGTTCCTCCCGCTTTCTTTTTAGGATTCTGAAACTCTTGCTTTTCCTGCTGATATAGTTTTTCTTGCTCCACTTTGCGATGTTCCTTGATGTCTTTTATTCTTTTATTGTTGCTCTCCTTTACTCCCTCCGCCTTTGCCTCCTTATCAGCATTTTTCACAATCTTTTCTACCGCTTCTATAAGGTCTACTTTGGCTTTTAATTCATGTTGCCTATATCCCTGCTCTATGCATAAAGTATAGCGGTCTTGCTTTCGTATCATTTAGAGCTTCACCATAGGTTTCATCTAATTGTTGAACACTCTGTTCATCGCTTATATCTCCTCTATAAGACTTTATTTTCTCAATTACTTCATCCACTTTAGAACGATCTGTCATCTTAACTAAAAACCTACGAAATTCATCTTCACTGAGATAGTTTTCACACTCACGTATTATTTTATAAAAGAGGGCGTGAGGTCATGTGGGAGAAGGGATTGAGGAGATGGGGGAGCTTTGCAAGGGAGAGTTCCAAAGGCACATAGTAGACGATAAGGATTAAGGGGAATAGAAATTAAGAGGAATTAACGTTGACAATAGGCAATAATAACATTATAATATGAATTAAATTTAATATATTGTCTGCAAGTTCATATTTTATTTTTTATTTACTAATTTTTTATTTACTTTTTATTTGACTTTTATACAGCCGTATAAGGCTGATTTACTTAGATTTACATTTTTTTGCAGATTATTTCTTCTACTTTTTGCTGTGGGATAAGTATGTCCTCAGACATTTGTAGAATATGGAATAATTCTGTGATTAATCATGTGAAACTAAGTAAATCAGTCTTTTTTGTTTTTCCAAAAATTGTAACGGATAAGTAAAAATACAGCTATGAATGAGTTGGAGGAAAATAGAATGAAAAATTTTAGAACAAGTAAGTATTCAGGTGTTATTCAGGTTCGTGAAGAAAGAAATCCCATTGAGCCATATGTACATCAAAAGGAAGCATTACAAGCATTAGACAAAAAGTTATTAAATAATGAGGCGGTAAGATTTGCAGGGCTTGTCGTGTTACCCACTGGCGGAGGAAAAACACAAACGTCTGTCCAATGGGTGCTTAGAAATGTTATAAATCAAGGTAAAAAGGTGCTTTGGATTGCTCACAGACAGGAGCTTTTGGAACAAGCCTTATCATCTGTTAAAAAGAATGCTATTTCAATATTAATTAATAATAAAAAGCAATTTAATTACAGAATCATATCGGGCAAACATGACAAATGTAGAAATATTAGTAGAGAAGACGATTTTTTAATTGCAAGTAAAGATAGTTTATACAGAGGTAGTGATCATTTAGAGCAAAATTGGTTGAAATATCATGATGATGTTTTCCTTGTAATCGATGAAGCTCACCACGCTACAGCAAAGACTTACAGAAAGATAATTGAGGTAATAGATAAAAGAGCGGAAAGATTTAGAATATTAGGCTTAACGGCGACACCGTTCAGAACTGTTGAAGAGGAAAAGGGATTATTGAAAAAGATATTTAAGGATGACATTATCTACCAAGTTGCATTAAGAACACTTATTAGCAGAGGAATCCTGGCAAAGCCTATTTTTAAAGAATTGAAAACTTATATTAGCATGAGAGCAGAATTGAGCGAAAAAGATATAAAAGCTATTGAAGCATTTGATAGTATCCCCAAAGAAATTGCCGAGCATATTGCTGAAAATAAGATAAGAAACAATAGGATTGTTCAAGCGTATGTGGATAACAAAGATGAATACGGAAAATTGCTTGTGTTCGCTGTTAATAAACTTCACGCAATTGAACTTAATAAATTGTTTAATGAAAGAGGGACTAAGTCTGAGTATGTAATTTCATCTGATACCGATATAGTAGACGATGAAGGTCTTTCCAAGACAAATAAGGAAACTATAGACCGATTTCGAAAGAATGAATTCGATGTGTTAATTAATGTAAATATCTTAACAGAAGGCACAGATATACCAAATATACAAACTGTTTTCTTAACACGACCAACCACTTCTGAAATACTAATGACACAGATGATAGGAAGAGGGTTGAGAGGTGTAGAAGCAGGAGGAACTGAGAAAGCATTCATCGTTAGTTTTGTTGATAGCTGGCAAGATAAGATTCCTTGGGTTAATCCGACAAAACTATACGAAGGTGAAGGGATTTGGAATGATTCTATCAACGTTAATTCAAAAAAAGTAACAAGACTAATCCCACTAAAGAAAATAGAAGAATTCATTAAAATTGCTGATGATTCAGTTGATACCACTGAATTAGAAAGAATGGATTTCATAAAAACTGTGCCAATAGGTTTCTATTCCTTCTCATTGCCAACATCTTCCGAAAACGGTGAGGAGATAGAAAAGAGTTGTGAAGTGCTTGTCTATGAGAATACACAGAAGGCATATCAAACATTAATGGAAACATTACCGAAATGGTTTGAATCAGGGGAATTAGAAAAATTGTTATCTTTAGAAGAGGATTTGGATTTGAGTGACCTAAGTATTGCACAAAAATTCTTTAATGAATTAGATATTATTACAGACTGTGTGATTGAAGATTTAAAGGATATTATAACATATTATTCATTAAATCTTACTGAACCACCATTCTTAGAATTTAAAGATAGAGATAAATATGATATTTCTGCGGTTGCTAAATATATTTATTCTAACGAATTGGGAGGAAGGAGGAAGAAAGAATATATTGATAAAGTTTGGGAAGAGGAAGATCATTTTAAAGAATATTTTGACTATAATAAACTGCCTTTCAGAAAATGTATTGATAATGAGATCTTAAAATTAGAGGAACCAGAGATTTATTTCTATACTCCAAAGGAAAAAGCAGTAAGTTAGTGGTTTCAATGCTTGAAGGGTAATACAAGGTACGGCATCCAAGCTATTGTCTCGTTTCTATTTCCATTATAAAAAAGACATAAGCAAAAGGTGAACTCCCTCAAAGACTGTGCGATTTCCCTTCAAGCACCCCATCACAAGGGAATGGGATAATAACGGTAGTGACTAAGCTGTTGGGTCATGTTGGAAAGTCGTAGTTATCATTAATGACTGTCCAATCCTTGTAATTTTGAATAATGCGGGAAAACAAATTCTCTGATATGATAAAAGTGGTTTCCTCTAAAGAGGAATCAGCACCATACGAAAAAATAAGTCACCTGAACTGACGCTAATCATTCATTCAAGGGTGACTTATTTTTGTTTATGATTGCAGAAATATTATTTGCTTTTTGCACCATGTCTTTATCCAATTTTATTTTTTGAATTAAAGGATTATCTTTGGAGTAAATTTCAACTATTGTGGTAACCCAATTGTTATTATCGACTTGCCGATCTCCAAAAACCCATAGACCCATTTTTTCTAATTCTTTAATTAGGTTAGAAAGATCGTTTTCTAAGTCAAATCTTTGTCCAATTTCAATCATATCCCAGATACCCAAAACATCAGCAACAATAGATAAGAATTCCTGAGCTTTATTGATTTGATCGTCTGTTGTACAATCGTGATAATCATATCCGAATTGATGTGCAGATGTGATAATTCGAACGAGTTCTCTTCCATATTCAATCCGTTTGAGAAATTTTATATCAGTAAATTTTTCTTTACTTTCTTCCTTAATCGTATCGTCATTATTAAACATACTTCCAATTTCCTCTAAATTTGTACCCAATGCTTCTAATACCAATAACAATGTTTCCTTTTCAGTGTTTTCTCCCGCTTCCAACCTACGGATTGTTCTTTCGCTAACGTTAGCGATTTCTGCTAATTTCGCTTGTGTCCATAACTTTAAATTTCTAAGTTCCTTGATTTTTTGACCAATGTGCATTTTTCCCATCTCCTTGATTTCTTAGTTGATTTAATTATATAGCCAATACTACAAGTGTTTAAGGTCAGTAGCAGGACAATAATCGGTCATCTTTAGGAAAACTATTATTTAGCCCTAAAAGTATTTTGTAAAAAATAATTTACCATCAATAATTTGCTTGAATTTGGGAAGAATAGAGGGCTTCTCTCTGCAAATGATAGTAGTAACCACATGAAAGGGGAGTATGTGATGGACATATGTATTGATTTAAACAAGAATGATTCTTTCGATTATACCTTGCGTAATTTACCAATAAATTCTGATTATGATACTAATTTATCGGATAAGTTACAAAAAACTACTATTATGTTTTATCAGCTATACGAAGTCACAAAGAATGAATTACAAAGCATTTTCACTTTTAGTGAAGCTAAATTTATTGTGTCGGTATTGTTGTTAAATAAGGAAGAAAAAGTCGAGAAGTATCAAACATTTATATGTTCTAAAATGCAAGACGCATGTAAAGAAAAAGATGCAGATATAGCATTTGATGTAGATATGGAAAAGTTACTTGGAAAAATCAACAATCTTACGGAGGGTCAAGCGTTTACATTAGCGACAATGGTGAACGAAATTCAAAGAGAGGTACTGCTGATATCCATTGAAGAACTTGCTGAAATGGTGAAAGATCTCTTTAAACCTGTGGAATAGGTACAATTATCATTGACTTAAAATGAATCGTAATTTACGATAAATTATATGATTACAAATTAAACGATATAGGATGATTTTGATGGCGATTTTATTGGATCGAATCAACAACTCCATACAAAAATTTTGCAACCGCTCATGAATGGGCGGTTTTTGTTTTTCCTAATACAGTTACAAGGATAACAGTATTGGATTGAATACCTGTGAGGTGATAAAGATGAAAGTTTTAATTAAGAAGTTTTTATCAAAGGATGCCGTAGAAAGTTTTGTAATAAACACCACTGGGAAAATAACTATGCTAATGATTGGGCTGATGATTGGATATTACCTAAAAAACTGGTTGTTTTAAGTTTTTTACAAATTCAAGTAAAGAAAAAGGTTTGGGGAGTATTTTGGAATTTCAAAGTAGTAAATATCTTATGAGAATAAAGGAGATGTGTTAAATGTTACTTTACCATGCATTACGCAAGACCTTCGATGACTTTGACGAGGTGTATGAATACCATTTTGATGATAGTAGCGGTACATATATTGAAACTGATAAGGAACTGCAAGTCAACCAGGTCGTATTTTTGAGAGATATAAATGATTATGCCATTATTATCACTGCTGTATGGGAACAAGACGGGAAACGATACTTCTCTCATAAAACTGCTGAGAATGTCGTTGTTCGAGCAAGAACACCAAGGAACAAGTGTTAATGGATAACAGTAGCAAAAAAGTTTAAAAGAAGGATGATGTGCGTGAGAATTGTAGCGTTTTATCCGACAAAAACGTTCAAGTTAATAATTGAATTTGAAAATAGCGATTATCGTCTCTTAGACATGCGAGAGTTCTTGCGAAACGAACAAGGGTTGATGAAAGAGTTAATCAACCATGTAGACGTATTTCTGGCGGCAATGTTAGACGAGGTTGCAGGAACGATTAAGTGGGTAAATGATGTTGACTTCGATCCTGAGATTTTATATAAACGCAGTATCCCCTTAGATAATATTACAAATAATGGTTCTGATGAGAAATTTGAAATATGTTTTGTTAAAAATATGGAAGATAAAAGTGAGTCAGAATCGAAATGAGAAGCTGACAGTATTGAATTGAAGTCAACTTGATATTTGTATAGCAGATGATAATAAAAGATAAATATACTGAAAATAAGTTGAAAATTGATAAAGAAAATCTTCCCGCATAAGTCAGGAAGATTTTTTATGTTCAAAGAAGAATATTAATATACCACGCCAAGATGTTCACTGGCACAACCATGGCATGTATTTTGATCGAAGCGGTGTTCGATTGCGACCCTTTCCCCACAAAATTGACATTTCCGATATTGTCTTTTTCTTGAATTGATTGTTTTCAATAGTAATTCAAGAATCTTTTCTTGCTGATCTTCTTTATTCAATGACTGTATGGATTCCCAAGTTAATGAGTGTTTTTTATATACTCCTGGAAATGGAGAAGGCATATACCCATCCCATCGTGTCGCTTCAAAGCCAAATTCCAACCCTTCATTTGTAGGTCGTATATAAACGTCTGGTTCATCCGCAAATTCTTTTAATTTAAAATAAACAGGACTATCCATGAATACTTTCTCTTTATTATTTATTGAACACTGTTCGCATAGTGAGATAATCCATTCGAGTGCCTTTGCTTTCAGCGGTTTCATATCATTCAATCCTTTTATTTATCATAGTGTTTAGTTTCATTATAGCATCTGCAAATTGTTACATTCCTATGGATAAATATTACTATTGGTGTCCAAGGGTTTTGAATGATTTTGTCGAATAACATTACAAAGAGCGATTGAACATGAGGATTATAGGAGTTGTTGTTTAAATGGCAAAGCATGGGGACAGTGGTTTAGGATATGAAATTGTTAAAGCCGTTATCAGTGGTGAAATAATCGAGCCAATTACATATGAAAAGATAAAACTCTTTTGCAAGAAGAATAACATCGATGCTACCGAAAGTCATATGCGTGTTATTCTTTCAAATGCAAGTGAAAATACGCATAGTCCGACTTATAAGAAATATTTTAAAAGGGTTGGTCGAGGGGAATATGAAGTTCTTCCAGAATATAAAAATGAAAGCAGATTCTATTGGCTAAATGTTGATTCATCGGGATACGACTGGACTTTTTCTGATATAAAGATAGGCAAAACCCAAACATATTCTAACTTTAACCCAAACGGGAACCAACGTAAGAATCCAAGGTGTTTTCAAGAGATTGATGTGGGGGATTTAGTCGTTGCCTATGAAACTGGCGATGTAAAGGCGATTACTACTGTTTGTAAAGTATCTGACAAGTACGAAGAGGATGATGAAATCTTTGTTGAGTTTAAAAAAATTAGGGATTACGAGAATGTTTTAGAATGGAGTATTTTAAGAGATTCTGAGCAATTAGAGAATTGCCAAGCAGTTCATTTTCATCGTGGGACATTATTTGAACTGGAAAAAGAGCATTATGAAATTATCATTCAAATGCTTGAAGAGAGAAACGCAACCATAGATACTGAGGAAGAACTTTATCTTGCTGTTAAACAAGCGATGAAGGATGACAAAATAGAGAGAAAGAGACGCTTAGAAAACAGGAATTCCATGTATCCAGAGGTATATGAAGTGGCAACAAAGGCTTATAAACGCAATCCTTATGTGATAGCAGAGGTGTTAATTAGAGCTAAAGGTGTTTGTGAAAAGTGTAATAAGAAAGCTCCGTTTAATCGAGCATCAGATGGAAGTCCTTACTTAGAAGTTCATCATATAAAAAGACTGGCAGACGGTGGAGAAGATACAGTTGAAAATGCAATGGCAGTCTGTCCCAATTGCCACCGAGAATTACACTTCGGCTGAGATAAACAATTATTTTAAAAATTAGAAAAGGTGGATTATAGATATGATTGGAATAGAGCTGTTCACAAGAATAAAGCTACTTGGTATTGAATCGGGCGTTATAGAGTTCCATTACGCTTCATCTGATTTTATACCCGTTATTCTCATTGAGTTTTATGATGAAGATACAGGTTTTGATTACCTTTTGGAGTCAATTATGTTGGGAGAGTTTTGTCCTACTAAAGAATCCTATGTTATAGGCGATATTAACTTAGATCGTATTAAAAATAGTGATGATGCAAAAATGGTGGAAAAGCTACTTGTTGAAAAAGGAAAAAACATGGAGGTTGAATTAGCATCTAAAGCAAAAAAATATGCCCAAGAAATTAGAGAACGATCAGGAATTCCTGTAGAAATCAATCCTCAGCTAAAGGGAAGTCCAGAAGTTGCTACTGAGTATGACCAGAACATGTGGCATGCAAGCCAAGTCCTGGGAGGCATATATGATGATTATTAATAGAATCTATCATTGGAGTTGGTGAATAATGAGTGTAATAGGCAAGAAATACATTCCCCTACATAATTATTTAAAGAAGTCGGCATTAGAGCATCTTGTATTGCCTTTCAGTGAGATTGAATGCATTTTAAATGCTCCATTACCCCAATCTGCATATAACTATCAAGCGTGGTGGGTAAACAGTGAAAAGGCTCATTCCCATGCTTTAACGTGGCTTGATGCGGGTTACTTGGTGAGAAGTGTTAAATTCGGTGATTATGTAGAGTTCGTTCGAAAAGGAAATATGGATGTTCCAATTCAAACGGGAGTCGAAAAAATTCAGATAGAAAACAGTAACAAATTATCTAAAGAAGAGCTAAACTATATCGAAAGTTTGTCTAATAAATTGGATGAAATTAGGGATTCTCTAACAGGCAATTTAACATCTGACTTTGCTAATAAAGGAGTAATTGAACAATTTGAGGCGATGAAAGGCTTTAGAAGAATGATAGGTAATATAGACAATGATTTGAGCTTTTTGGGTTGCTTGTTAATGAAAGAGTTTCTTATTCAAAGACATTCATGCTTTGGTTTAAATGTGGCGTTGAAGCCCCAAGGTTCACCAGGATTGGATGTTGATGAAACAACAACTGATGGGAAAAGGATAATTGGTGAATTGAAAACAACGTATCCTTACAAAGAAAATGATCTCGGTGCTAATCAAAAAGCAAATTTCATTAAGGACTTTGAGAAATTACAGCAAAATGATGCTGATTATAAATACTTCTTCCTAACAGAAACAAAGACATTCGACATTGTGCGGAGTAAATATAGCCATCATCTCAAAGGAATCCATCTTGTTTTATTGCCACAAGCCATTTCAGATTGTAATTTTGTTATTACTTATTCAAATAAATAGATGAATAGGTTGGTGAGGGTGTTTCTACCATATATCCAACCTTTTTTATAGTGTGTTAGCAACGCTTAGCCTTCAATGATTATTAACGGTTGATAGCTTTCAATTGCTAAATAAAACTGCAATTTTTTCATTATAATAGAATTACATAGATTATGAGGGGAGAAATTGTAAATGAAAATTGAAGTTGGAGAATCATTAATGTTATCTTGGCTACGCCATGTAAAAAAGTGTCAGTCTGTTCAACTGAATTGGAAGCCATCCGTTAATCACTGGGAATTGAGCAATGATGAAGAAATTGAGCAGATTTTGCAAACGGTCAATGCCTATTTTGAAGATAAGTATTCATTCAATATTTTTAAAAATAATAAGTCGTACATGCAACTATTGCAACAAGGTGAATTGGATGCTCTTGGTTTGCAGATAAAAAATGGCAACGTTCAGGAGATTTACGGTGTAGATGTAGCATTCCATGAAGCGGGCCTAAATTACGGTAGTAAAATTGAAACAATTGAAAGAATAATAAAGAAAGTTGTTCGAACTTCCATGCTTTTGTATGGATATTTCAATATGAAGAGCGGGACAATCATATTCGCATCACCAAAGATTAATAATGCTATATATGAGCCATTACAAATCTATGTAAAGGAATTAGAAGAACTTTTTAGGTCAATGGAGCTTGATTTCGAAATTGAGTTATTAGCAAATGAAAACTTTAAAAACCAAGTATTAGATCCAGTTCTTCAAACTTCTTCATCGGTAGCTGATACATCAGAACTATTTCTGAGGAGTATTCAAATGTACAATATGTTTTTGGATACTAATGTTATTTCTATGACTGAAAATAAAATACCGATTAGGAACCAAGCGACAGCAAATATTGCAGGAATAAAAGAAATTTCTATAGCTGATTTTGTCCGTAATACATTCAGTGATCTTGTGGATCAAAACAAATTGTCTAAAGATAATCTTTATCATTTATGTGATGCTCGATACAGTAAGGAAACTTTTTTGCTTCCTTACGCTATGTTAAAAAAAGTTGATGAGGCGAAATCCTTATCGTCTCAACGAAAAGATGAAAATGGGCGTGACCGTTATCTTGCTAAACCCTTGTATGTTGTCCATGGTGAGAGGTATTTTCTTTGTAACCATTGGGTTGAAAAAAGCAGACAACCTTACAAAGTTTGGTTTGAAAATTTGATTGAAAAATAACTTTTTACTGTTTATTATCGAATTTTTAGATAGTATAGCTATATTTTGTAGCTGAAAATGATTTGATTATTTGCCAATCAACTGATAATTAGCGATTAACTTTTAGATACAAAAGTGTTGAAAATGATCAGATATCTTATTCAGATATTATATTTACGAATAAACGTTCCTATGATATGATGCTTGAAAAGTAATGATTATATAGGGAGTAAATAACAATGACTATTTCTAAAAAGAAATGTTCAATTACATATAAAACGAGTAAGGCACTTTCCAATAAATAATTGGCAAGTGCCTTTTTTAATACAGTTACTCTGGCAACAAGAGAAATAGAATCTGAAAAAGAGGTGAGTTTTGTGTATAAAAATCAACAAACTTCCTGGTCGCTGTCGAAACACAGGATGCTGATGGAATGTGAATTAAAATGGGTGGATAGGCTACACTTAGTTGGACAGAATTTTTAAGGTCAAGTAGACTACAAATAACACATTTGAGGAGAATCTACATGACTAAAAGAGAACGCCGAACATTTACTGAAGATTTCAAGCAACAGATCGTGCAGCTGTACCAAAATGGAAAACCAAGAAAAGAGATTATTCGTGAATATGATCTTACTCCTTCATCTTTAGACAAGTGGGTGAGTCAGAGTCAAAAATCAGGTTCTTTTAAGGAGAAAGACAATTTAACAGATGAACAAAAAGAATTGATGGAACTCCGAAAAAGAAACAAGCAACTAGAAATGGAAAATGACATTTTAAAGCAAGCCGCGCTGATACTAGGACGAAAGTAAATGTAATCAAGAATAATCAACACAAATACTCGATATCAGCAATGTGCAAAGTCCTGCAAATCCCTAGAAGTACTTATTATTATGAAGCAAAAGAAAGAGTATCGGAGGATCCCGTTACCTCTGATGTAATCGATATTTTTCACGCAAGCCGTCAGAACTATGGAACACGTAAAATCAAAGTAGAATTAAAAAAGCGCGGTCATATTGTTTCCAGGCGAAGAATTGGGCGCATCATGCAGGAGCAGGGTCTCGTTTCTTCATACACAATCGCTCAATTTAAACCACATACAAAATCCTGTAATGAATCAGAACAAACAAATGAACTAAATCGTGCATTCGCACAGGAACAAGAAATGACCACAATCGTTAGCGATTTAACGTACGTAAGAGTCAATCAAAAATGGAACTACGTATGTGTCTTTGTCGATCTCTTTAATCGGGAAATCGTCGGTTTTAGTACAGGGCCAAATAAAGATGCATTACTCGTTTATCGTGCGTTAGCTTCTATCAAAGTCGATCTTAATAAGATACAGCTTTTTCATACGGATCGTGGAAATGAGTTTAAAAATAATTTGATTGATGATGCTTTAAAGACTTTTAATATCCAACGATCCTTAAGTATGAAGGGCTGCCCGTATGATAATGCAGTAGCTGAAGCAACATTCAAAATCATCAAAACAGAGTTTGTGAAGGGCAGACATTTTAGTAGTTTAGAAGAATTAACAAGGGAGTTAAAGGACTATGTTCACTGGTTTAATAGCATAAGAATTCATGGAACCCTTGGATATGAAAGCCCAATTGAGTACAAACATAGACACCTTAAAAAAATTGTCTAGTTTAGTGTTGACATAATAATTGGAATAGATGTAAGGTTCAAGGAGAGAGTAGAGGTAAGATTTAAGGTTAGAAGGAGCGGGTTTCCCTACTTTCTTTCCCACTTTTGCTCATGCTTTTTCTTCTTCTTTTTTGTTGCGAATCCCTTTCGTTGCTTGCTTTCTCATGCTTTTCTTCATGCTTTTTCTCATGCGTTTCTCGCCCTTTTCCCCGCCTTTTTTCGGGCATAAAAAGACCGAAGGTCTGCCTGAATCGAATCAGGAAACTTTCGGTTTTAGGAACGTTCTTGTATCCACCCAAAAAACTCGTTCCAACTCCCCTCCTCCCTTAACCCTTACCAACTCTTACTCCCCCAACGCCTCAAGCCCTTTTCCATTATTACCCTCCTAATAAAGTCGTTCCCGCATTTTCCCCACATTCATCTAATTTTTGTTCAGATTTTACAACCATTTTGGACTAAAAAAGTCGTTCCAGAGTAGAGTTAAGGGATTAGGTTTTAGGGGAAAAGAAAAAGGAATAAAGGCTTGAACCCCTTATTCCTTCTGGCTTTTTTCAATTTTAATCTTGCTCTTTAATTCCCTATTTCTTCCTTAACCCTTGTTTCTACTCTACCGACTTTTTTTGACCTGAACCGAGTTTTTTTGGTTAGGAGCGAGTTTATTGGGTGAAGACAGACAAGAAGTAAAGGAGTGATAGATATTAGTCAATGACTAACATCTATCACTCCTTAATTTAAATCTCGATAATGTAAATTAAACAACTTTATTATTCGAACAAAAAAAACACTCCAACCCAAAACCACTTACTCCACAGTCACCGATTTTGCGAGGTTACGTGGTTTGTCTACGTCACAGCGGCGGTGTAGTGCTGCGTAATAGCTAATTAGCTGTAATGGCACTACTGCTACAAGTGGTGTTAGTAATTCATGAACATGTGGAATTACTAGACGGTCGCCATCCTCGTCGATACCAGCCATTGCGATAATACATGGGTATGCACCACGAGCTGCTACCTCTTTAACATTGCCGCGGATATTTAATGCCACTGCCTCCTGTGTAACAAGTGCAAATACTGGTGTGCCTTCTTCGATTAGAGCAATTGTTCCATGCTTCAGCTCGCCACCTGCAAAGCCCTCTGCTTGAATATAAGAGATTTCTTTTAGTTTTAAAGCTCCTTCAAGGCTTACGTAGAAGTCAATATTGCGACCGATAAAGAAAGCATTGCGTGCGATTTTTAAGTAATCCTCTGCGATGTCCTCTAAAACATCTTTGGAGTCAATAATTGTTTGGATACCGTTTGCCGCAATGGCAAGCTCTTGTTTTAGGTCAAATTCTAAGCCTTTGCCATTTGCCCTTGCTGTTACATAGGCTGTTAAAGCAAGGACAGCTACTTGTGCCACATAAGCTTTTGTAGAAGCTACAGCAATTTCTGGACCTGCGTGTAATAATAGTGTATGGTCTGCTTCACGTGATAGTGTAGAGCCAGGTACGTTTGTAACTGTTAATGTTGGATAGCCAAGCTCTTTAATTTTCACAAGCACTTGACGGCTATCTGCTGTTTCACCTGATTGTGTAATAAAGATAAATAAAGGCTTTTCTGAGAGCAGTGGCATATTGTAGCCAAATTCACTTGAAATATGCACCTCTACTGGGATGCCAGCCATTTTTTCGAAATATTGCTTGCCGATTAAGCCTGCATGATAGCTTGTGCCAGCCGCAATAATATATAGACGGTCTGCTGCTTGCAATGCTGCTAAAATTTCAGCATCAATTGTTAAATCGCCATTGTCACCTTCATATGCTTGAATAATTTTGCGGATAACTGTAGGCTGCTCATCCATTTCCTTTAACATATAGTGAGGATATGTGCCTTTTTCAATATCGCTCATATCAAGCTCTGCTGTATAGGATGCACGCTCTACTACAGAGCCATCTAATTTTGTAATGATAACATTGTCTTTGTGTACAATCACAACCTCTTTATCATGAAGCTCAATATATTGATCTGTTACTTGGAGCATTGCCATTGCATCAGACGCAACAACATTAAAGCCTTCACCAACACCTACTAAAAGTGGTGATTTATTTTTTGCTACAAAAATTGTATCTGCCGCTTCTGCATCTAATAGCGCTAATGCATAAGAGCCGTGTAGCAATGATAAAGTTTTGCGGAAAGCATCTGCTGTGCTTAGACCTTCCTTCACAAATAGCTCTACTAATTGCACAATAACCTCTGTATCTGTATCAGATTGCATTGGGATGCCTTTTAAGTATGTTTTTTGTAGTAAATGATAGTTTTCAATAACCCCATTATGCACAAGTGTAAAGCGCCCTGATGCACTTTGATGTGGGTGGGCATTTAAACGGTTTGGCACACCATGTGTTGCCCAGCGTGTATGACCAATACCAATTTTCGCCACAACGTCTTTGTCTACTGCCTCACGTAAATCAGCAATACGTCCCTTTTCTTTAAAAACCGTTACGCCTTCTTCATTGCGTACTGCAATCCCTGCAGAGTCGTAGCCACGGTATTCTAGTTTCTCTAAACCTTTTAATAAAATTTCCTTTGCATCTAATTCTCCAATATATCCTACAATTCCACACATAAATTTACGTCCTCCGATATTGTCAATTTTATACAATAACAAATTAGACCTCATCTTATCGAATTTTTGGAATGTATAAGTAATGCTTTATTTTATACAAAATAGAGCATACCTCTACGTGCCAATACTGTGCCCTCTCAGCCGTCTGAGTGAAAGCTATTCGATATATGAAGCTTCTTTTAATGATTTATTGTTGTACTTATACCTTCTCCATTTTCTGTACATTCAATCGCTCAAATGCTTTCAAAATGAAAAATGACAATCGGGTATGTCGATCGGGAGGCATCCGCCGAATTTTCGATAAACCTCCACCTCGTCTGCTGAAGATAGTTGTCGTCCGATTTCTTCAGCTCAGGCGCTATAATTGTTTTCCGATTTTGCGCTCTCTTCCCTCCTTCTGCGCTTGTTCAAGGATAAGGTCGGACCTTTCCTTCAACCTCTCCATCATACTCAATCATATGCTATCCGTCAAATTTTCGTTATACATTATCGAATCAAATCGCTCACAATTCGATTCTTCTGCTCTATTTGATATTGTATCCATCACTTCACCCTCTCTATCCACCATTTCAACAATTCTATCCGTATAAAAAGCTCAATCTCCCATTACACAATGAGAAATTGAGCTTCACTATCTTTATTCAGCTAAGCCCATTTCTGTACGTACAACATCTGCAATACGCTCTACATAACGCTCACAATCTGCTTCAGTAGCAGCTTCCACCATCACACGCACAAGCGGCTCTGTGCCTGAAGGACGTACTAAGACACGGCCATTACCTGCCATTTCTGCTTCTACCTGTGCAATCACAGCAGCCACTTTAGCATTATCAGTTACAGCGTGCTTGTCTGTTACACGAACATTGACAAGACGTTGAGGGAAGATTTGCATTTCAGCAGCAAGCTCTGATAGCTTTTTGCCTGTTGCCTTCATAATGTTAACGAGCTGAATACCTGTTAGTAAGCCATCACCTGTTGTATTGAAATCTAGGAATACAATATGTCCTGACTGCTCGCCACCTAAATTATAGTCATTGGCACGCATTTCTTCTACAACATAGCGGTCACCAACAGCCGTTTGCACGCTTTGCATACCGTTATCCGCTAATGCTTTATAGAAGCCCATATTGCTCATAACTGTTGATACAATTGTTTGCTTTTTCAAACGTCCCACTGTATTTAAATGCTTACCGATAATAAACATAATTTGGTCGCCATCAACAATTTTACCATTTTCATCTATGGCAATTAAACGATCACCATCACCATCAAACGCTAAACCAACATCTGCATCTTTTTCTATTACAAATTGAGCCAATTTTTCTGGGTGTGTTGAACCAACACCATCATTAATATTTAAGCCTGTTGGTGAAGCACCCATTGTTGAAATATCAGCCTCTAAATCTGCAAATAGATGTGTTGCTAGTGATGAAGTCGCACCATGTGCACAGTCAAGTGCTACATGAATACCGTCAAACTCTTCACCCACTGTTTGTTTTAAGTATTGAATATATTTTTGTCCACCTTCAAAATAATCGCTTACAGACCCTAAATCAGCTCCAATTGGACGTGGTAATGTATCCTCCTGCGCATCTAGTAATGCTTCGATTTCGGCTTCTTGGGCATCCGTTAGCTTAAAGCCATCAGGGCCAAAAAATTTAATACCATTGTCAGCAACAGGGTTATGTGAAGCTGAAATCATGACGCCTGCATCTGCACTCATAATTCGAGTAAGGTAGGCAACTCCTGGTGTTGAAATAATTCCAAGACGCATTACTTCTACGCCAATTGATAAAAGACCAGCAACGAGTGCACCTTCAAGCATTTCGCCTGAAATACGTGTGTCACGACCTATTAAAACCTTTGGACGTTCAGTCGCATCCTTTGTTAGCACATAGCCGCCTACACGACCAAGCTTAAATGCAAATTCTGGTGTTAATTCACTATTCGCGACGCCACGGACGCCATCTGTTCCAAAATATTTACCCATTCTACTTATTCTCTCCTTCAATGCATGACCATGCCTACTAAGTTTTACTTTCAAGACACTTGTCCGCTTACTTTTGGAAAAAGTCTGTTTTGTTCATTTATTGGTAGCTATTCATAACCCTACAGCTCGTTTATTTGGCGAAGACCGTTACTTAGCCAAACAAACGTTAATTGGGTTTTGATTTAGAATCAACATAAAATTATAGCCAGATATTGTCTAAGAATCAACATTCTCTGTTTCTTCTGTTGATGTATTTTTATCATCAGTTGTTGTATTGTCATCAGTCACATCATTTTCCTCAGCTGGAGGTGGTGATTGTGGTGTTTCCTCTGTAACTGTCGGCGTCGTCTGCTGTTCCTGTTGTTGCCCCTGCTGCTCTTGCTGTTCTTGCGGTTCTAGTTGCTCTGTCCTTGTAATATCTGCCTCTACCTTTACTTTTTTGTCAGACACTTTTGTCACACCATCTGGTAACTTTACATCAATTTCATAAGTTTTTGACTCTGTAATTGTTGATAAATCAACCGTTACTGGAATATCTGCTAAAGCATCAATAATCGACTTTTTACCATATACCTTCATTGTTTTAGGTGTCAATGTTAAAGAGTTGATTGTAATATTATTTGCTGCCTTGCCAGTTTCTCTTATGACTACTGGCAGCTCTCTACTGTACTCCCCTATGTCTATTTGCACCTTCACTGTTTCAGGTTCGATGATAACATCCAGTTTATTCAAATCTCGGTCTAATACTTTTACTGCCGCTTCCTGTGAGAAGGATTGCTTTAAGCCTTGCTCACCTGTAACAGTTGCTTTTACATAACTGATGCTTTCAATAGCGCTTTTCGCACCTGTTATATAAACAGTCGGTGGATCGGCTACCATATCCTTCAATATATAGCCCTCTTCAATTAAACGACTATTCATTTCAGGGTCTACACGGAACTCCTGTGTTACTTTTTCCTCAATATTGACACGTACTGTTTCAGGGTCTAATGTGACATCTAGCTTTTCTGAAATATTTTCATACTGTAGATTTACATCATGTTCTCCCATTAATAAGTTACTTAAATCAACAAACACCGAAAAATCCTTTGATGCCTTTGTTTTAAGCACCAATGCCATTGGACCTTCTATCGTAACATCTACCGTTTCAGGCAAGCCTGTGACAATAAAGTTTTCATTATCATAATAAACATCTACTGGCACATCATGAATGACATCTTTCTGTTCATTCGATGTTGTTTTATTTATTGGAGATAGCTCAGTACGAACTGAGAAAAAAAGCAAAAATGCCAAAAATAGCGCGATAATTCTTAATACCCAAGGGCTATCCATCATTTTATCCATTCTTTTTCCCCCTCCAAGTCAACTTAGAGGCTGCATTTGATTCCTGTGCTGATCCGAACCACATTTTGCGTAGCAATGTTTCGAATTCCTCTAGAGAAAGATTGCGGTGGAGATTACCATTTAACGTAATACTGATTGCACCTGTTTCCTCTGATACAACAATTGTAATCGCATCTGTCACTTCACTTAAGCCAAGGGCAGCACGGTGGCGTGTTCCTAGCTCTTTTGAAATAAACGGACTTTCAGAAAGCGGTAAATAACAGGCTGCTGCTGTAATTTTATCTCTTTGCATAACCACTGCTCCATCATGTAGCGGTGTATTTGGTATAAAGATATTGATAAGCAACTCTGATGAAATTTCAGCATTTAGTCCTATACCTGTTTCAATATATTCATTTAGGCCCGTTTCCTTTTCAATAGAAATTAACGCACCTATTCGACGTTTGGCCATATAGCTAACAGATTTTTTCATAGCCTCAATAAGCCTTGTCTGTTCCTCCTCTACTTGACTAGAAGAGCGCTGGAATAGCTTCCCTCGACCAATCTGCTCAAGCCCACGCCTAATTTCAGGTTGGAATATAATAATAATCGCTAGGAAACCATACTCAATTACTTGTTGTAGCATCCAACCAAGCGTTTGTAACCCTAAAAGGTCTGTTGCGATGCGCGCAATAATAATGACGAAAATCCCTTTTAGTAATTGAACAGCCTTCGTACCTTTAATGAGGGTTAAGACTTTATAGACAACGTACCAAACAAGCAGTACATCAATGAAGTTAATAGCAATATTCACAGGCGTTAAATCTGTGAAATATTCGATAATTTGCATGTGGCATCCCCCACTTTTCATTACGAATCCATACACATTTAAGTATATCACATTCTTAACAATGTAACTTTTTTCAAATAAAAAGTCTACTCAAAAGAGTAGACTTTTCAGCCTCTCACGTGCACTATTGTTTAGGACGTATAGAGTGTTATTTAGTTTCGTCTTTGTCATCAAATGTCATGGCTGATTTTACAGAGTTTTTAATCTTATACCATAACCATTCAAACACTTCATCAATTTCTTCAATTTTACCTGAAACGACTGCTGAAGATGCCATATATTGCCCGTTAATTACTGTGACGTCACCATCAACTTCACCTTCAATAATCAAATCGCCATTTTTCACAACAATATCGCCCTTCACCACTTCTCCTTCAGGCACAATTACCGTTTGACCATCCACTACTAAATTTGGTTGCTTGGTCACAGAGAAGTTTTGATCATCCATAAAGCTACCAAGCAATGTAGCGCTCATGAATAAGCAAAATACTGCTGCTGCCACAAAGAATGGATGCCGGCGTATCCATTTTTGTATACCTACTCGACTTTTTGGTTTTGGTAAGCGAGCCATCACTGCTGTTTCAAAACCGGGAGGCGCTGTAATGTGGGAAGCACTTTTCACAAAGGCGATTGTTTCACTTAATTCTTGCATCATTTGTTTACAATCATTACATGTATGCAAGTGCTCCTTCAGCTCTTGCTCATGCTCACGACTAATGTCACCGTCTAAATAATCATGCATATATTCTATAATATGCTCTGGACAAGTATTCATGACGCTCCCCCTCCTACAGATTGTTTAATTGTTTACGTAATGCCTCACGTCCGCGATGAATTCTTGTTTTCACCGTGCCAAGCGGCATATCCAAAATCTCGCTAATTTCTTGTAACGATAACTCTTCTATATATTTCAATACGATAACTGAACGATATTTATCCGGCAAACGTCCAATCTCATATTGAATGCGATCTTGTAGCTCCATCTGCTCTAACTGTTCCTCTGGTAGCTGGTCGTCTGCTGCAATTTGTGAATACATATCAAGCCCTTCTGTACCAGCTACTTCCGCATCTAAATAATAATCTGGCTTCTTTTTACGAATACGGTCTATACAAAGGTTTGTCGCTATGCGATAAAGCCACGTAGAAAATTTTCTTTTCTGATCAAAAGTATGCAGGTTCATATAAGCACGAACAAAGGCTTCTTGAGCAATATCCTCAGATTCCTGCTTGTTGCCTAACATTCGATAGCATACTTGGTACAGTTTGTGCTGATAGAGACTCACAATATCGGCAAATGCGTTTTGATCGCCTTTAAGCACTTGTTTTATTCTCTTATTTACTAACGCATCCATTGTGTTGACTTCTCCACCTTTACAACTGTCTTATACTATACGAACCATCAATAAGAAAAGTTTCGTTTTTTTTATTATAGCAAAAGATTTTTATGCAATGTGGCAATAGGCAATTTTTTGTCAAATATTATTTAAACCAGTGTTTCTCCAAATAAAGAACCCATTAATGCAACAGCAACATTTGCAGTTGTATTCTTTTCATCTAAAATTGGATTCACTTCTACAAACTCAGCTGACGTTAACATGCCTGATTCCTGTAGCATTTCCATTGCTAAATGACTTTCACGGTACGTAATTCCTCCAGGAACAGGTGTACCAACTCCTGGTGTATAAAGTGGGTCTAAACCATCTAAATCAAGTGATAAGTGTAAGCCATCTACATTGCGCTCTTTTAAATAAGCAAGCGCATCTTCCATAACACGCGTCATACCAAGTCGATCAATCTCATGCATTGTATACACTTTAATGCCTTGCTGACGAATCAATTCTCGCTCACCAGGGTCTACTGAGCGTGCTCCAATGATAATAACATTCTCTGGCTTAATTTTTGGTGCATGGTTACGAATTTGTACTAAACGTTCATGTCCTAATCCAATGCTTACCGCTAATGGCATACCATGAATATTACCAGAAGGCGTTGTTTCAGGTGTGTTTAAGTCTGCATGTGCATCAAACCAAATAACACCTAGATTATTATAATGCTCACCTAGTCCCGCTAGTGTGCCAATTGCAATGCTATGATCCCCGCCAAAAACAAGTGGGAATTTTTTCTCCTCTATTACTTCATGTACGCTATTAGCTAAAGCAGTACTTACTTCTACTACTTCCTCTAAGTTCAATAATTTTTCATCAACAACAGCATCTGCATGTTTGTGACTTACACGAATATCCCCTTGGTCATGCACCTCATGTCCAATAGCCTTTAAACGATCTACAATACCTGCATAGCGAATAGCGCTTGGCCCCATATCCACACCTCGTCGCGTTTGGCCATAATCTGATGGTACACCGATAATAGAAATATTTAGTTTATTCATGTTTTTATACCCCCTAAAAGTTATAAGATCATTGTAAACCCTAGACATCACTTGGCTCAACTTAACATAAATATGCATATTTATTCAAATTGAAATAGCATAAAAAAATCTCCTACCGTTATTAGTAAGAGATTAGTTATCTGTAGTTAATATAACACTTTTTAATATTGTTTATTCAAAAAAGTGAGCCATGAAGGACTCGAACCTTCGACCCTCTGATTAAAAGTCAGATGCTCTACCAACTGAGCTAATGGCTCATAAAAGAAAAAAATGGCTGGGGTACTAGGATTCGAACCTAGGCATGACGGAATCAAAATCCGTTGCCTTACCGCTTGGCTATACCCCAATCATTTATAAAAAACTGGTGGAGGGGGACGGATTCGAACCGCCGAACCCTAAGGAGCGGATTTACAGTCCGCCGCGTTTAGCCACTTCGCTACCCCTCCGAAATAACACAATAATGGTGGAGGATGACGGGCTCGAACCGCCGACCCCCTGCTTGTAAGGCAGGTGCTCTCCCAGCTGAGCTAATCCTCCATAGAAACAAGTGTTATATTACAGTTTATTTTCTTTTAAAGCCTGTACATTATAAATGGTGACCCCTACGGGATTCGAACCCGTGTTACCGCCGTGAAAGGGCGGTGTCTTAACCACTTGACCAAGGGGCCAAAATATTAAGTCTTAAACAAGACAAGAACTATAATAACATTACTTTTTAATTACCGCAAGACTTTTTTATAATTTTTTTATGTATAAATATATTTTAAAAAAGAGCAAAAAAATGGCTCCGAAGGCAGGACTCGAACCTGCGACAACCTGATTAACAGTCAGGTGCTACTACCAACTGAGCTACTTCGGAACAATAATGATATTCACTTTAGTATTGTAAAGCTCTTAAGTACATTTATTATTATAGCAACGATTATTAATAATGCAAGACATTTTGCAGATTTTTTTACGTTTTACAGTTAGAATGTTTTACCTCTCACCTCGAAATGTATAATAGTTCTCTATTAAAACTAATATTTCTATTTTGCATACCATATATTGTTGCTGTATATTATTGTAATTGTTAAAATAAAAATAGTTTTAGGAATTTTCTATCAAATTTCTTTAAGGGGGAATGTTTATATGGTAACTACAAACGATTTAATTGCACCTGAATTTTATAATATCACGGAGGAATTAGAAAAATTTTCTCAGGATAATGATCGCCAAGCCATTCGTTGGATAAATGCACAGCAGGAAAGACGAACAGTTTCTTATGCAGAGCTTATTCAAAAAATGAACCAGTATGCGAATGCTTTTACAAAACAAGGGCTTCAAAAGGGTGATCGTGTATTAGTGATTACCCCCCGCCTTCCAGAAGCATATTTTGTTTTTCTTGGCTGCTTAAAGGCTGGTATTGTCCCTATTTCGTGCTCAGAAATGCTACGTGCAAGTGATTTAGAATATCGTATGGAACATTCATCTGCTAGTGCAGTTATTGCCTATGGAGCCTTTACTGGCGAGGTTGATCGAATTACCTCTACCGTAGGAGCATTAAAAAATAAATTAGTTATTGGTACAGCAGTCGGCGATTGGGTATCTTTAGATGAATTAGCGAATACACAACCAACTACATTTACAGCTGTTACAACTAAGCGTGATGATATGGCATTCCTTTCCTATACTTCTGGTACGACAGGTAAGCCTAAAGGTGTTGTTCATTCACATGGCTGGGGTTATGCACATATTCGAACGGCTGCCTCACAATGGCTTTGTGTACGGGAAGGTGATTTAGTATGGGCAACAGCAGCTCCAGGCTGGCAAAAATGGATTTGGAGCCCGTTTTTATCAACGATAATGCTTGGTGCTACTGCATTCGTCTATCATGGCGGTTTCGATGCAAAAACATACCTTCAGCTTATTCAAGATGAAAAAATCAATGTCCTATGCTGTACACCGACTGAATATCGTATTATGGCAAAGCTTGATAATTTACAAGATTATAATCTATCCTCTCTTCGTAGCGCTGTTTCTGCTGGTGAACCATTAAATCGTCCAGTTATTGAAACATTTTTAAAGCATTTTGCTCTAAAAGTACGGGATGGCTATGGGCAAACTGAAAATACATTATTAATTGGCACACTCGAAAATACTGAATTACGCCCTGGCTCAATGGGTGTTCCAACTCCGGGTAATATTGTACGTATTATCGACCATGAGGGCAATGAAGCACCTGTTGGCGAAGTTGGTGATATTGCTATACACAAATCTTCACCAGCCCTATTCAAAGAATATTATCGAGAACCTGAGCGCACACAGGCTGCTTTCCGTGGTGAATGGTATATTACAGGAGATCAGGCAAAACGTGATGAGGATGGTTACTTCTGGTTTGAAGGACGTGGAGATGACATTATTATTTCATCTGGTTATACAATTGGACCATTTGAGGTAGAGGATGCATTAAATAAGCATGAGGCTGTCCAAGAATGTGCGGTAGTCGCTGCGCCAGATGAAATTAGAGGACATATTGTCAAAGCCTTTATTATCCTACGAGATGGCTTTAAAGAGCGTGATGAGGAAGCATTAATCAAAGAGCTTCAAGAGCATGTAAAAGCTTTAACAGCACCATATAAATATCCTCGTAGCATTGTCTTTATTGACGAATTACCAAAAACAACGTCTGGCAAAATCCGCCGTGTTGAGCTACGAGCAGCAACTGTTTAAAAGGATTTTTCAAAGGTTGTAATAAGAGGGCTGCTGGAATAGTCAGGTATTAACTGGCTTTTCCACAGTCCTTTTTTACTTAAGCAGGACACATCGCACCTGTGACAAGTTGCTTTTTAAGCATCCATTGCATAAATGCTTCCCATTCCTCAGCCGTTTTTAGCTGTAAATTATTGAAATAGCTAGCTATTTGTTGTCTATAGTGGGACATCGCTTCTTCATTTAACAACAGCTGCTCAAGTTGGTGGTGGAGGCTTTCATGTTTATTAAGCGTGTAGGCTAAACCCTTCTCTGTTAAATATCGCAAATTATGCTCTTCTTGCCCTGGTAAAACCGAATGAACAAAAATAGGTAGCCTCTTATGTAACACCTCGCTAATTGTTACACCACCTGGCTTTGTTATAATAGCATCCATTTGATCATACAAACAATTCATTTCTGTGCGTGATTCAATATAAGGTAATGGCGTAATATTTGGTAATTTCCAAGCAATAATTTTTTGATACAGCTTATTATTTTTACCGCAGAGAATATGGTAATGAAAGTGCTCACTCTGTTTAAGTTGTTCATATAAATTAGTACAATCCAATAAACCAGAATTGCCACCAGCAATTAAGATATTGCGTGCAAAATTATGAAGCCTTGTTGTACATAACATTTCCTTATGAACAGGAATACCCGTTACAAATATGGCGGATTCATCTACACCTCGTCTAATTAAAGCTTCCTTCATTTCTTTCATTGGCACAAAATGATAGTCAATCGCAGTAATTCCCCAAAGCTGATTCATAAAAAAATCGGTATAAACATTGACAACCGGGATACTGCAGCGACCACTTTGCTTAAGCTTACTCATTAAATAGGATGGCGCACTTTGTGTACAAAAAATAATATCAGGCTTTTCTTGTTCTAATAAACGCGCTAAATGCTTCAATAATAGTTCATATAATTTAAAGCTTTGCTCTATATCTTTTGGTGTATCAAACACTTTTTTATAAAACTTCGTATATAGTAAAGGCGCATATTGAATCCATGATAAATAGCTTTGTGATATTATCTTTTCTACAAAAGGATTTGTATAATGCAATAAATCTACCTTTTTTACTTCAATATCTTTATTATGCTGTGTGATAAAGTCCATTAATGCATCTGCTACTTGATGATGCCCTGTTTGGATCGTTAAAAAAGGTAGAAACAATGCCTTACTCATGTAAACCCCTCCTCACACTTTTCACTTAAAGCGTAGTCCTTTTCTTTTTTTCCACAAAAAATAACTAATAAACACAATAGCGATACCTATTCCTATATACGGCGCTATCTCAGGTCCAATATGAAACACAGAGCCTAAAATGCGTCCTGCTAATAAAAAGGGAACAGCCCAAACTAGTGTTGCTAAAAAGGCATAAAGTAAGTAATTTTTAAATGGCACTCTACTAAGACCTGCCACGTATGGGCTTAACTGTCGTACACCCGGAATAAAAATTCCCACTACTACTGTACGAAGGGCATTACGATTATAGCCCTTACTAACTGTTGCTAAATTTCGCTCCGTCAAGCCGATAAATTTTCCAAAGCGCCTCATAAACGGATACCCCAACCAACGTCCAATTGCATATGCCACTAACAGCCCTGCATAAACACCAATAAAGATGCTTACAATAGACAAACCTAAAGACAAACGATGATAGCCTACAAATAATCCGACTAAAAAAATTAATGATTCCTCAGGTGCTGGAATGCCTACAATACCAAAAAATAGCGCTACAATAATAAGTACATAACCATAAGTTTCAAGCAGCTTGACTACTTCATCCATAACAACACCTACCTTAATGTGACAAACTTTGCTGTATGGGCATGCTTGCGCAAATAACCTTCTAAATGCTTCAGCATATACTTTGGCGCATCCTCATCTGCTCCTAATGTTTGCCCATTATCATGTAATAAAAAGATGCCCCCTGCTTTTGTTGCTTCTACTAGATCAGCCTCTAATGTATGCTGAATATGTGCAATCCGCCAATCTGTAAAGTGTCGTGTCCATAGTACAATGCGATATGGCTTTGTCAGCAGTGGTACACAAGCATTCAAATGTCCCCATGGTGGACGATATAAGGTTGGTCGCTTCCCTGTAATCTGTTCAATCACATGTGCACATTGCTCAATCTCTCTTTTTACTTTATATGGTGGCATTACCCAGTTTGACGTATGTTTATAATGATGGATACCAATAGCATGCCCTTCCTTATACATCCTCTTGATAATAGCTGGATATGCCTGTGCATGCTCACCAACTACAAAAAAGGTCACCTGTATATCAAATTCCTTTAGTAAATCCAATAGCTGTGGTGTATAGATTGGATGTGGCCCATCATCAAATGTTAATGCCACTCCTTTCTTACAACTAGTTTGCACTAGCGCTGTTTTTTTATAGATAGCTGTCGCTGCTATCGAGTAGGATAGCCATCCGCCTACGGTAAACAATACTGTTTTTGCTAAACCCTTTTTCAATTAATTTCCTCCCTAATAGTTATTATTACCCGTTATGTCATACCTGCCAAGTACCTGTATTTAATTTTTTATTATTAATACGTCTAAGAATTAGAAAAAGTTGCAAATTTATTACATCTTAAAGGTTAGTTTTTTTACTTTTTTCGGGATGAGATCCTAAATTTTAAATAATAACTAATATAAGCTGCGATCTGAGCCTATGGAAAGCGAATGCTAAAATAGAAGGTTCTTATAAATGTCTGGCATTCTACTCGTCTAATGGAAATCAAATATATGTGGCTAAATGAGCATTTATAAGTGCCTATATTATTTAAGAGATGGTTCATAAAATTATCATAAATATTCACAGTAGCGAGTTTAACAGCGTTTAAATAAAGATAAAACGATCAGATGAAGCATTAAAAATTTCTTTGACATTTTGAAGGCTAGGCATTTCTTTGAGGAAAGTTGGAAGTATTGAAGATATTATGGAGGATTAGAAAAGTTTATTTTAAAGCAAAAAAAAGCCACTACTGAGTGTATCAGCAGCGACTTTTTGCGCCTAGCGATGTCCTACTCTCACAGGGGGAAGCCCCCAACTACCATCGGCGCGAAAGAGCTTAACTTCCGTGTTCGGGATGGGAACGGGTGTGACCTCTTTGCCATTATCACTAGACTATATTTGACCTTCAATTTGTAGCTTGAAGCTCTCTTTTGGTTGAAAGAATTATTCTTTCAAAACTGGATAAACGGGCATTGAATTGCGTCAAACTGGTTTTGGTTAAGTCCTCGATCGATTAGTATTCGTCAGCTCCATGTGTCGCCACACTTCCACCTCGAACCTATCTACCTCATCGTCTTTGAGGGATCTTACTTACTTGCGTAATGGGAAATCTCATCTTGAGGGGGGCTTCATGCTTAGATGCTTTCAGCACTTATCCCGTCCACACATAGCTACCCAGCGATGCCTTTGGCAAGACAACTGGTACACCAGCGGTGTGTCCATCCCGGTCCTCTCGTACTAAGGACAGCTCCTCTCAAATTTCCTACGCCCACGACGGATAGGGACCGAACTGTCTCACGACGTTCTGAACCCAGCTCGCGTACCGCTTTAATGGGCGAACAGCCCAACCCTTGGGACCGACTACAGCCCCAGGATGCGATGAGCCGACATCGAGGTGCCAAACCTCCCCGTCGATGTGGACTCTTGGGGGAGATAAGCCTGTTATCCCCGGGGTAGCTTTTATCCGTTGAGCGATGGCCCTTCCATGCGGAACCACCGGATCACTAAGCCCGTCTTTCGACCCTGCTCGACTTGTCGGTCTCGCAGTCAAGCTCCCTTGTGCCTTTACACTCTACGAATGATTTCCAACCATTCTGAGGGAACCTTTGGGCGCCTCCGTTACCTTTTAGGAGGCGACCGCCCCAGTCAAACTGTCCGCCTGACACTGTCTCCTGCCCCGCTAAGGGGCATGGGTTAGAATTTCAATACAACCAGGGTAGTATCCCACCGACGCCTCCTTCGAAGCTGGCGCTCCGAGATCTCTGGCTCCTACCTATCCTGTACAAGTTGTACCAAAATTCAATATCAGGCTACAGTAAAGCTCCACGGGGTCTTTCCGTCCTGTCGCGGGTAACCTGCATCTTCACAGGTACTATAATTTCACCGAGTCTCTCGTTGAGACAGTGCCCAGATCGTTACGCCTTTCGTGCGGGTCGGAACTTACCCGACAAGGAATTTCGCTACCTTAGGACCGTTATAGTTACGGCCGCCGTTTACTGGGGCTTCAATTCGTAGCTTCGCTTGCGCTAACCACTCCTCTTAACCTTCCAGCACCGGGCAGGCGTCAGCCCCTATACGTCACCTTACGGTTTTGCAGAGACCTGTGTTTTTGCTAAACAGTCGCCTGGGCCTATTCACTGCGGCTCTCTCGGGCTTTCACCCTAACAGAGCACCCCTTCTCCCGAAGTTACGGGGTCATTTTGCCGAGTTCCTTAACGAGAGTTCTCTCGCACACCTTAGGATTCTCTCCTCGACTACCTGTGTCGGTTTGCGGTACGGGCACCTCTCACCTCGATAGAGGCTTTTCTTGGCAGTGTGAAATCAGGAACTTCGTCCATACGGACTCGCCATCACAGCTTGGCGTTACAGTGTGCGGATTTGCCTACACACACGCCTTACTGCTTGGACGCGCATTTCCAACAGCGCGCTTACCCTATCCTCCTGCGTCCCCCCATTTCTCAAACGGTGAGGAGGTGGTACAGGAATATCAACCTGTTGTCCATCGCCTACGCCTATCGGCCTCGGCTTAGGTCCCGACTAACCCTGAGCGGACGAGCCTTCCTCAGGAAACCTTAGTCATACGGTGGACGGGATTCTCACCCGTCTTTCGCTACTCATACCGGCATTCTCACTTCTAAGCGCTCCACCAGTCCTTCCGGTCTGACTTCAACGCCCTTAGAACGCTCTCCTACCACTGACATCGTAGATGTCAATCCACAGCTTCGGTGAATCGTTTAGCCCCGATACATTTTCGGCGCAGCGTCACTCGACCAGTGAGCTATTACGCACTCTTTAAATGATGGCTGCTTCTAAGCCAACATCCTGGTTGTCTGTGCAACGCCACATCCTTTTCCACTTAACGATTACTTTGGGACCTTAGCTGGTGGTCTGGGCTGTTTCCCTTTTGACTACGGATCTTATCACTCGCAGTCTGACTCCCGTGTATAAATATCTGGCATTCGGAGTTTGTCTGAATTCGGTAAACCGGGATGGCCCCCTAGTCCAAACAGTGCTCTACCTCCAGTATTCTCATCACGAGGCTAGCCCTAAAGCTATTTCGGAGAGAACCAGCTATCTCCAAGTTCGATTGGAATTTCTCCGCTACCCACACCTCATCCCCGCACTTTTCAACGTGCGTGGGTTCGGGCCTCCAGTAAGTGTTACCTTACCTTCACCCTGGACATGGGTAGATCACCTGGTTTCGGGTCTACGACCACGTACTACTTCGCCCTATTCAGACTCGCTTTCGCTGCGGCTCCGCCTTCTACAGCTTAACCTTGCACGTAATCGTAACTCGCCGGTTCATTCTACAAAAGGCACGCTATCACCCATGAACGGGCTCTAACTACTTGTAGGCACACGGTTTCAGGTTCTCTTTCACTCCCCTCCCGGGGTGCTTTTCACCTTTCCCTCACGGTACTGGTTCACTATCGGTCACTAGGTAGTATTTAGCCTTGGGAGATGGTCCTCCCGGATTCCGACGGAATTTCACGTGTTCCGCCGTACTCAGGATCCACTCAGGAGAGAACGAACTTTCGACTACAGGGCTATTACCTGCTCTGGCGGACCTTTCCAAGTCGCTTCATCTAACTCGCTCTTTTGTAACTCCGTATAGAGTGTCCTACAACCCCAAGAGGCAAGCCTCTTGGTTTGGGCTCTTCCCGTTTCGCTCGCCGCTACTCAGGGAATCGATTTTTCTTTCTCTTCCTCCAGGTACTTAGATGTTTCAGTTCCCTGGGTCTGCCTTCAAGACGCTATGTATTCACGTCAAGATACTACGCCATTAAACGTAGTGGGTTCCCCCATTCGGAAATCTCCGGATCAAAGCTCACTTACAGCTCCCCGAAGCATATCGGTGTTAGTGCCGTCCTTCTTCGGCTCCTAGTGCCAAGGCATTCGCCGTGCGCCCTTAATAACTTAACCGTCAGCTTTCAATACACATCGCATTTCGTTGTCAGCTTCACTCGTTCAATCAGTCACGTACTTAAGTACGCTTCTTCATTCACTCGTTTGCTTCCTAGAACTGCTCGTGTCTTGAAACCTTTACAATGTTATTAAGCCTATAAAAAACTTAAAAAATAAATGTGTTTGTTACAATTTCAATGTCGTTTTATCCAGTTTTCAAAGAACAAAGCTACTACCTGCTTCTACTTCTTCGCAGCTTTGCGACGAAAGCGTAGCGACAGGAGCGCATATATGAAGTCTTTCATTCAGAAGAATGAACCTTCAAAACTGAACAGCAAAACGTAATCGTACAAACCCAAGGTTTGTATTCCGAAAATATCCTTAGAAAGGAGGTGATCCAGCCGCACCTTCCGATACGGCTACCTTGTTACGACTTCACCCCAATCATCTATCCCACCTTCGGCGGCTGGCTCCAAAAGGTTACCTCACCGACTTCGGGTGTTACAAACTCTCGTGGTGTGACGGGCGGTGTGTACAAGGCCCGGGAACGTATTCACCGCGGCATGCTGATCCGCGATTACTAGCGATTCCGGCTTCATGTAGGCGAGTTGCAGCCTACAATCCGAACTGAGAACGACTTTATCGGATTAGCTCCCTCTCGCGAGTTGGCAACCGTTTGTATCGTCCATTGTAGCACGTGTGTAGCCCAGGTCATAAGGGGCATGATGATTTGACGTCATCCCCACCTTCCTCCGGTTTGTCACCGGCAGTCACCTTAGAGTGCCCAACTAAATGATGGCAACTAAGATCAAGGGTTGCGCTCGTTGCGGGACTTAACCCAACATCTCACGACACGAGCTGACGACAACCATGCACCACCTGTCACCGTTGCCCCCGAAGGGGAAACTATATCTCTACAGTGGTCAACGGGATGTCAAGACCTGGTAAGGTTCTTCGCGTTGCTTCGAATTAAACCACATGCTCCACCGCTTGTGCGGGCCCCCGTCAATTCCTTTGAGTTTCAGTCTTGCGACCGTACTCCCCAGGCGGAGTGCTTAATGCGTTAGCTGCAGCACTAAGGGGCGGAAACCCCCTAACACTTAGCACTCATCGTTTACGGCGTGGACTACCAGGGTATCTAATCCTGTTTGCTCCCCACGCTTTCGCGCCTCAGCGTCAGTTACAGACCAGAAAGTCGCCTTCGCCACTGGTGTTCCTCCAAATCTCTACGCATTTCACCGCTACACTTGGAATTCCACTTTCCTCTTCTGCACTCAAGTCCCCCAGTTTCCAATGACCCTCCACGGTTGAGCCGTGGGCTTTCACATCAGACTTAAAGGACCGCCTGCGCGCGCTTTACGCCCAATAATTCCGGACAACGCTTGCCACCTACGTATTACCGCGGCTGCTGGCACGTAGTTAGCCGTGGCTTTCTAATAAGGTACCGTCAAGGTACAGCCAGTTACTACTGTACTTGTTCTTCCCTTACAACAGAGTTTTACGATCCGAAAACCTTCTTCACTCACGCGGCGTTGCTCCATCAGGCTTTCGCCCATTGTGGAAGATTCCCTACTGCTGCCTCCCGTAGGAGTCTGGGCCGTGTCTCAGTCCCAGTGTGGCCGATCACCCTCTCAGGTCGGCTACGCATCGTCGCCTTGGTGAGCCGTTACCTCACCAACTAGCTAATGCGCCGCGGGTCCATCCTGTAGCGATAGCAGAACCATCTTTCAACTCAGAAACATGTGTTTCCAAGTATCATTCGGTATTAGCCCCGGTTTCCCGGAGTTATCCCCAACTACAGGGTAGGTTACCCACGTGTTACTCACCCGTCCGCCGCTAACGTCAGAGGAGCAAGCTCCTCCTCTGTTCGCTCGACTTGCATGTATTAGGCACGCCGCCAGCGTTCGTCCTGAGCCAGGATCAAACTCTCCATAAAAAGAAATTTGATTTGCTCAAATTGTTTTGCTGGCATCTCATCTTCATTCGATGTCCAAATTTATTTCGTTCACTTACTAAAGTAAGCTACTAAAATTTATTGATTACGTTTTGCTTGTTCAGTTTTCAAGGTTCATGTTAATTTACCGTGTCACCTCTTGGCGACTTATACATAATAACATCGATTATTCATGAAAGTCAACACTAAATCATAAGTTTTTTTAAAGAGATTCATTTTTTATTTAAAATCTTAGAAGCGAGGTCGTTATTATGGTTCGCAAAACATTGATTTCACTGCTTTTAATCGTAACACTTTTTGTCTTTTTTAAGCCTATAAATTCAACAATGATTTCTGTATTTAATATCGCCAATGCTCCAACAGTTGTGACAAAAGGACATTACGGTACATCTCTTATCGTGGAGATTTCATTCTCTGATGAATCTCTATTAGACTGGCTACAAACGGTGAAAGAACCTTATCCATTGCTTCTTCTAGATGCAGCATGGATGAAACGCTCACCAGAACATATAAAAGTCATTCAAGAACGGAAGCTGCCTACAGGATTGCTAGGTCCAGAAGATTCAGTAGATAAGCCAGTCGATATTGCTCTTGTGCAAAAAGATATTGATACGTATGAAAAATATTTAAAAGAGAAACCGTTATGGTTTGCTACTCGAAACCATCAATACTCACAGGATTTACAAAAGTCTTTATTTCAACAACAAATGAATTTGCTTTCACCTTCACTAATTTGGCAAGGCAAACAGACACCTAAAATGCAAAAGGGCGATTTTGTTTTTATTCCATTGCATCAAGATCTTTCTATTTCGCTTAAAGACCTTAATACGTTAATGCAACAACATCAATTTATGTCAATTGAAGAAAATATATTTGGCTATAAAGTGCAAACGAAAAAATCTCCATAAAAAAATTGCCTCCATTATCGAGAGGCAATTTTTTTATGCGTTTTTAGCTTGTTCACGACGCGCTTTGCGGCGTGCTTCTAATTTTTGACGATCTTCATCAGATTTTGCATTATATTTAGGTAACACCAATAATTGGTAGGCATTAACAGCTAGTAATGGGAATAATAATAATGCAACATATTCATTAATATTTTCGTCACGACCCATTAACGCAATTGTCCATTCTAATGTTGTTATAACAATCATAAAGAACAATGCAGAAATAAATACATGCTTTTTACCTGTTAATTTTACTTTTTGAACGGCTGTTGCAACCGCTGCAAAAATTAGCACAATTAATAATCCTACATAGAATAACCAACCTTGCCCTTCTTTTATGCCTGGTATAAAGCGGAAGAAAATAATATCAAAAATAGTGATTGCAATTAATAATAGCTGTACCCAATTCCATAATGTCAGTGTTCTAAAAATATTAACACCAACTTGATGAAGTGTTAAATAAGCAAAAAAGCCAGCCTGTGCAATTACACTCATTGTAAATCCTAAGAAAACCATCCATAAAAGTCCGGCGAAAAATTCACCCCATTGACCATTTGCTATGTATGGTTGGAAAAATTCCCAACGAATAAACAAACTACAAACTCCGTTGACTACACCACCAACGAGCATTGCAAAGAAGAAAAACTTTGCCCAATTTCGTATCGTCACAACTAAAAGTCCCCCAATTTCTCAATATATCTGTCCTTATTTTATCAATGCATTGTTAAAAAAGCTATTTCTCATCTTAACCAATACATAAAGTCATCAGAAATGTGAACAATAATTGAAAGAGTCTATCTACAGAAAGGACTGATTGTCGATGCGAAAATTCACCTTATTACTCATGCTAACGCTTTTGCTTTCTGCCTGTGCACAAGATAAAACCTCTACCATGTCCTATGATGAAATCAAAAAAATCATGATCGACTCTTTGCAAACAGAGGATGGTAAAAAGGCATTGCGACAGCTTTTAGAAGAGCCGAGCTTCCGTGAGCTTTTGATTTTAGAGCATGAAGAAGTAAAAAAAGCTACTGAGGAAACATTACTTTCCAAGGAAGCAGAAGATTTTTGGAAAAAAACATTTGAAGACCCAAAGTTTAAAGAAACTGTTGCAAAAAGCATGCAAAAACAACAGCAGGATATTATGAAGGCTTTAATGAAAGACCCTACTTTCCAAAAAGATATGGAAGCTTTTTTTGGGCAGCCTGATATGCAAAAACAATTAGAAACCATTCTAAAATCATCCAATATGCGAAAGCAAATGGAGGAAGTAGTAAAGGAAACAATTGAAAGTCCTTTAATGCAGTCTAAATGGCAAGAGCTGTTAAAAAAGAGTGGTGGTGACACCGCTTCATCAGAAGGTGGCGATAAGAAAGAAGCCAGTGGTGAGGGCGGAAGTAGTGATGAGGCAGGTAAGGAGCAAAAAAGCGCTGAGTAACCTATTTACACATAAAAAGCGGATTTCCACACTCATCAAGGGAAATCCGTTTTTTTATTATTTATTTAATTTTTGAGTGATCTTCGTCGCGATATCTAAATAAATTTGTCCTGTTGGATGGTTTTCCGCATAAACAGAAGGTGCAAAATCTTCATCCGTCCAATCTGGTTGGCCTAGTGGAATTTGTCCAAGTAACTCTGTACGTAGCTCTTCTGCTAATTTAGGACCTCCGCCTTGCCCAAAGACAAATTCACGCTCGCCTGACTTAGATTCAAACCAAGCCATATTTTCAATAACGCCAAGAATTTCATGATCCGTTTGTAAAGCCATTGCCCCTGCACGAGCTGCAACAAATGCTGCTGTTGGGTGCGGTGTCGTTACAACAATTTCTTTTGACGATGGTAACATTTGATGGATATCTAATGCAACATCGCCTGTGCCTGGTGGTAAGTCTAATAATAAGTAATCAAGCTCGCCCCATGCTACATCACGGAAAAACTGATCTAATACTTTCCCTAGCATTGGACCACGCCATACGATTGGCGCATTATTTTCAACAAAGAAGCCCATTGAAATCATTTTTACACCGAATCGGTTAACTGGGGAAATTCGATTATTCGATACTTTTGGCATATCTGTAACACCCATCATATCTGGTACGCTAAAGCCATAAATATCTGCATCAATTAAGCCGACCTTCTTGCCTAAGCGCGCTAAAGCAACTGCTAAATTTACCGACACTGTCGATTTACCTACGCCGCCTTTACCAGAAGCAATTGAAATCACCTGCACTGTACTTAATGGTGATAAAATATCCTGTGCTTCCGACTCTGTAGCTGTGCCTCGGAAGTTTTGAAGCTTTTCTGCTGATAGCTCTTCAAAACGAATACCAACTGTATTGGCACCCGCTTCTTTCAATACTTCAACAATTTTCATTTGTAGTTGTAATTGTTCTGGTGTATTCAACTTAGCAATCGCAATTTTTACACTGACATGATTTTTTTCTTCTTTGATAGATACATTTATAATACCGTCAGTTTCTGCAAGTGATTTATGTAAAAATGGATCTTGTAGTTGTCCTAGTATTTCTCGTACTTGTTGTTCAGTAATCACGACGAACACTCCCCTTATATTGTTTCAAATAATAGTATATCATAATGATTCGATTTACGTTGTAGATGGCGCTTTACTCTAATTTAGCTAATAAATATTCCTCAATGCCTTCGACAATAGCATCTGCCATCTTTTTTTGATAGCCCTTATCTATTAATAATGCACGCTCCTCATCATTGCTAATAAAGCCAGTTTCTACTAATGCAGCAGGTACTTCCACTTTTTTGAGTAAATAAATTTGTTTAATAGACAATGCTTCCCGATCTGTATTTTGTAAATTTGTACGAATAGATTGTTGGATACTTTTAGCAAGAAGCTCTCCATCAGCATGTCCTTCTTTATGGTAAAATACCTGTGCACCTCGCCATTTTGTTTCAGGAATGGCATTTGCATGAATTGTAATAAAGATATCTGGTTTTTCTTTTTCAACAATATCCTTTCGTAAAAAGATATCTTGTTTTTTTCGTTCCCTTAATGTTCCGTATTTTTCTGATGGCGCATGCTCATCAATCACATCTCCATTTTTTGTTCGCGTCATAACAACTGTTGCGCCTTTTTTCTTTAATTGCTTTTCAACATGTTGAGCAATTGCCAATGTAATATCCTTTTCAATTACTTCACCTTTCGAAGCCCCTCCATCCTCACCACCATGCCCGGCATCAATAACAATCTTTATGCCACTAAGTGGGTCTGGTAAGAAGAAGTTACGGTCCGAAGCATTTGTTTCATATGCCACGACCACTATACTCATAAGCATAATTACTCCTAGTGCAAGCCAGCGCTTCACCCATATCCACCACCCTTTTACATTTAGTGTACGAAATTGGTGGATGAACTATGCCAGAAAGTAAAAAAACTCTCAAGTATTGCACTTGAAGTTTTTTAATTATTGTAGTGTAAACTCAGGTTTAAATTCACCCTTATATGGTGTATGCTCGACAAATACAGTTATATCATTCCCATCCTTATCTTTGCCTGTTCTTTTATACGTAAATTTCTTATCATTTAATTCCGTAATCTCAAGTGCAATACCATACTTCTTCTCACTAACTGACATATGGGCTCTAATTTTATTGTTATGAATGACATTAAAGTAACCATAGTCACCGCGACTTTTGCCTGTTTCAGGGTTGAAAAATTCGTATTGATTTGTATTCGCATCATATTTGGCAATACTAATAAAATTCGTATTCAATTGTGTGACATCGTTACCTGCTTCATCTAATACAGCAGACCCCTGCCATAGTGTCTTAGCTAGAATCACATCCCCATCAACGTCCGTCACAATATCGCCTGTCGTCGAATCAAGCGTCTTATCCTGATCTGTAAATGTAAGCTCCTTTTCTTTATATGGAATATGTTCCACAAAGACCTCTACATCATTACCAGCCGCATCCTTCCCCATTCTTTTATACGTGAAGATATTATCGTTTAGCTCTATAATGTCTACAATGGTTTGAGCGTCTTTGGACTCCGAAATGAAGACCCTATGTTTCCCATCATTTGTGATAAAGAATGTTCCTTGATCGCCACGGCTTTCGCCAGTCGTCACATCAAATAGTTCATAATGCCCTGCATCTGCATTGTATTTAGCTAAACCAATAAAGTTTGCGTTCTCTGCCGTTACGTCATTGTGATCCTTATCATAGGCTTTTGTCGCTTGCCAGTTTGTGCTACCAAGAATGTCGATCATTTCTTGCCCCTTTGTTACTTGCTTCTCGGCTTGTTCCTTCACTGGATTTTCTGTTCTGACCTCCTCGTGCTTTGTCGAACTGTCTTGCGCTGGCTTCTTATCTTGACATGCAACAAGCAGTGCCATTGCTGCAACAGATACTATCAATAGCTTCTTCATATCTCTTACCTCCATTTTATATTTTTCAAGCTATGCAAAACTTATTGATCTTGCTTTCACAATAGTGTTTGCTCTAGCTTCAAAAACTATACTGAAATGGAATGTAAAACAAAAAACCCTCTCCCGTAAAATGGGAAAGGGTTGAAAACATTGATATAACGCTTGATTAACGTTTTGAGAACTGAGGTGCACGACGAGCGCCGCGAAGACCTGGTTTTTTACGTTCTTTCATGCGTGAATCACGAGTAAGTAATCCAGCTGATTTTAATGCAGCACGGAAATCTGGGTCTACTTGAAGTAGAGCACGAGCGATACCATGACGAATTGCACCAGCTTGACCAGTGTATCCACCACCGTTAACGTTTACGTGGATATCATAGCTTCCTGTAGTTTCAGTAGCTACTAATGGTTGTTTAATTACTTCACGTAATGCAGCGAATGGTACGTATTCTTCGATTTCACGTTTGTTGATAACAATTTTACCTGTACCTGGTACTAGACGTACGCGAGCTACAGAGCTTTTACGGCGACCAGTGCCGATGTATTGAACTTGTGCCAAAGTAATATCCTCCTCTTAATTTATATTATCCACGAAGCTCGTAGCTTTGCGGTTTTTGTGCAGCATGCGGATGCTCTGTTCCAGTGTAAACGTTAAGTTTAGTGAACATTTTGCGACCTAAAGAGTTTTTAGGAAGCATTCCTTTAACTGCTAATTCGATCATTCTTGTTGGGTATTTATCTAACATTTCACCAGCAGTACGAGTTTTTAAACCACCTGCAAATTGAGTATGGTGACGGTAAAGTTTACCCTCTAATTTGTTACCAGTTAAATGGATTTTGTCAGCGTTAATGATGATTACGTGATCACCTGTGTCAACGTTTGGTGTGAATGTTGGTTTATGTTTACCACGTAAGATTGCAGCTACTTCAGAAGCTAAACGTCCAAGAGTTTGGCCTTCTGCATCAACTACTAACCATTTACGGTCTACTTCGTGACCTTTAGCCATGAATGTTGTACGCATGTATATATCCTCCTAATCGATTCGATTACCGTTATTTTTCATTAGACTACACTATAAGTTTCGGGGCTTATTTGTGGTGGTAATGAAAATACCATCTGTTATCATATAATGAATGACTTTCAAAGTCAAGCAATTTCATTAAACACCAGGCGATGTTGTTAAGAATCATAGAACGTTATAAATAGAACACTTTTTCTAGGTACAAGCCGTGTGGTGGTGCGGTTTTTCCTGCTTGATTGCGATCCTTTGAAGCAATTACAAGTGCTACATTATCAATTGCACGGCGACCTATGCCAACCTCCCAAAGAGTACCTGCAATAATCCGCACCATATTATATAAGAAGCCATTTCCTTCAATCACCATATGGAGCTCTTCACCATGCCATTCAAACTGTAGGGCTGTCACAGTACGTACTTTATCCTTAACGCTTGTATTGGCTGCGCAAAAGCAGGAAAAATCATGCGTACCAATAATCGCCTTTGCCGCTTCCTGCATTACCTCGACATTCGGCTTCACACCATTTGTTTCAACTGTATAATATCTTCTAAATGGGCTTTGAATAGATTCACAGGACCAAATATAGCGATAACGCTTCCCTGTGACACTATAGCGTGCATGAAAATCATGTGCCACTTCTTCTACCAACAATACGCGAATATCTCTAGGAAGCTGTACATTTAAAGCCTTGCTATATTTTTCAACAGGAATGGCGAGCGACGTATCGAAATGTACTGTTTGTCCTGTTGCATGTACTTTTGCATCTGTACGTCCACTAGCCGTTACCTTAACCTTTTCTCCTTTATGCATAATGGTTAACACACGCTCAAGCTCAGCTTGAACTGTACGCTCCCCAGGCTGTACTTGATAGCCTGAGAAATGTGTCCCATCATAGCTAATGATACCTTTTAATCGTCGCATCTAGCATACTCCTTTAGCTTCTATAGAAGAATAGCAATACACCTACTGCCACTAATAATACAAGTGCAAATGTATCACCCATATCCCATTTTAGCTTGCGATATCTCGTTCGCCCTTCACCACCACGGTAGCCTCTTACTTCCATGGCTGTTGCTAAATCCTCAGCTCGTTTAAAGGCACTGACAAAGAGAGGTACTAATAATGGTACAACAGCCTTGATACGGTCTTTAATAGGCCCTGACGATAAATCTGAGCCTCGCGCCATTTGTGCCTTCATAATTTTATCTGTTTCATCCATTAACGTTGGGATAAAGCGCAATGAAATCGACATCATTAAGGCTAATTCATGAACAGGTACTTTCAATGCCTTTAATGGATTTAATAGCACTTCAATACCATCTGTAATTGAAATCGGTGATGTTGTTAACGTTAAGATCGATGTCATAAATACTAATACTAAAAAACGTATTGAAATATAGATTCCTCGTCTAATTCCCTCATCATAAATAGTTATAAACTTCGACTCAAAAACAGGTACGCCCTCCTTCGTCATAAAAATATGAAGAAGGAATGTAAATGCCATTAAAAAGAGCACAGGCTTTAATCCATTAATTAAGAAATATAGGCGAATACGTGATATAAAAATAATTAGCAGCGTGAATGCCAATAAGATAGCATATGTTACTGTATTATTAGCCAAAAATACAATAACAATAAAGGCAAATACAAAAATTAGCTTTGATCGTGGGTCAAGCTTATGAACGGGGGAATCGCCTGGTAAGAAACGTCCAAAAATCATTTTTTCCATCATGGTTTTGTACGCTCCTCTCTTAATGCTTGTGCTATTTCAGCTGCAAGCTCCTCCTCCGTCAAACAAACTTTAGAAAAGGATTGCCCAATCATTTGCTCAACCTTGTGCTGAAAGCGAACAATACGTGGTGGCTCTAAGCGGAAGCTTTTCAATGTATCAACATCTTTAAAAATATCTCGTGGTGTTCCACTTAACACATTTTTCCCCTCATGCATAATTACGATATTATCGGCATACCGAGCTGCATCCTCCATGCTGTGTGTAACTAAAATTGTTGTCAGCTGACGTTCCTTATGAAGCTGGTAAAACAAATCCATAATTTCCTTTTGCCCTCGTGGATCAAGACCAGCTGTTGGTTCATCTAATACGATAACCTCAGGGTCCATCGCTAAAACGCCTGCAATCGCAACACGGCGCATTTGACCGCCTGATAAATCAAATGGCGATTTTTCAAGCACTGCTTCTGGTAAGCCCACTAAGCGAACAAGCTCCTTTGCTCGTGCTTCCGCTTCCTTCTCTGGTACACCAAAGTTCATTGGTCCAAACATAATATCCTTTAGTACCGTTTCTTCAAATAGTTGATGCTCAGGGAACTGAAAGACAATCCCAACCTTTTGTCGTACTGCCTTTAAGTCCTTTGCCTTTTTACCAGCTACTACTAGACGATCTCCAATATGTACTTGTCCTGAAGTAGGTCTTAGAAGTGCATTAAAATGCTGAAGAATAGTCGATTTACCAGACCCAGTATGCCCAATAATCGCTTGGTACGTATGTGATGGAATATCAAAATTCACATCGAATAATGCCCATTTTTCAAAGGGCGTTCCTTGTGCATAAGCATAGCTTACTTGTTGAAGTTTGATGTCCATAAATCATTCACCAACTCTTCTTCTGTCATATGTTGCCCCATTAACGGAACACCTTCCTTTTGCAATAGCTTTGATAACTTTAAGGCAAATGGTAAATCCAGTCCAAATTCAACGAGTTTATCACCAAGGGCAAAAATTTCAGCAGGTGGCCCTTCTGCAAACTTTTTACCATCGTTCATAAATAGAATACGATCTGCTAGCATCGCCTCTTCTAAGTCATGTGTAATAGATAATACCGTTAGCCCTGTTTCAGTGCGTAATGTTTGAACAGTTTGTAGCACTTCTCCACGTCCTTGAGGGTCTAACATAGATGTAGCCTCATCTAAAATAAGAAGCTTTGGCTTTAGCGCAAGTGCACCAGCAATAGCAACACGCTGTTTTTGCCCTCCTGATAAATGATGTGGCTCATGGTCTAAAAACTGACTCATTTTTACCTGCTCCAGCGCTGCATGTACACGCTTCACCATCTCTTCAAATGGTACAGCATTATTTTCTAATGCAAAGGCAACATCATCCTGTACTGTAGCCCCTACAAATTGATTGTCTGGATTTTGAAAAACCATCCCCATTAAAGAGCGAGATTGCCAAAGGTTTTCCTCACTTAACGGCTCACGTAAAATACGCACATCTCCCTGCTGAGGAAATAACAAGCCATTCATTAGCTTGGCAATGGTCGATTTACCAGAGCCATTATGACCGACTATCGCAATCCATTCGCCTTCTTCAACTGCAAAGCTGACATTTTCAACAGCATTACGATTGTTTGGCTCTTCTGGTGTATATGAAAAAGTAACATTATTTAAAGATAAAATTTCAGACATAACTAGAACTCCTCTCTCCATGCTCCGCTCTACTAACTAACTTACACTTTTTTATGTATGAATTCTACTACAATCCGTATGTCGATAAAGAAAAAGGTTAAAATAACAAAAGCATTACTTTAACAAGGAAATACTCTTCCAAGCAGTGGGGTCTTACCACCTGTTAATAGGCTTTAAAACTTGTATGGACAGCCATATATTAAAAAAAGCACCACAAATTGGCGCTATCTTTCAATAATAAAAAAGCGCGCACCTCATTCGATAGAAATGCGCTAGTCGTTACATTTGCAAGAAATATGGGTGCTCAAGCCCTTATCTCTCTGAATGAGGTGCGGAGAGCTAAACGAGACGCCACACGATTTAAGTGTCCGCTCATCATAACGCTCAGCTTAATTATTTGTCGTATAAATCATTTATAAAGAAAGAGGGTGGTGATTCCCACCCTCTTCACCACAAGTTTTCTCTTATGATTAAACTAGTTCAATCACAACAACAGGTGCACCGTCACCACGACGAGGACCTACTTTAAGAATACGAGTGTAACCACCTTGACGCTCTGCATAACGTGGTGCAACATCATCAAATAACTTTTGAAGTGCAAATGATGTTGTTTCGTTACCTTCTGCATCAGTCGTCGTTACTAGTTCACGACGGATAAATGCAGCAGCTTGACGGCGTGCATGTAAATCTCCGCGTTTACCTAAAGTAATCATTTTTTCAACAGCTTTACGTACTTCTTTAGCGCGAGCCTCAGTAGTTTCGATACGCTCGTTGATGATTAAATCAGTAGCTAAGTCACGTAACATCGCTTTACGTTGAGAACTTGTACGACCAAGTTTTCTGTAACCCATGGATGTTTCCCTCCTTTATAAAAAATATCTGATCTTATCAGTGTTGTATAAATCGCTTAGTCTTCTTTGCGTAATCCTAAACCAAGCTCTTCTAACTTCGCTTTTACTTCTTCTAATGACTTACGTCCAAGGTTACGAACCTTCATCATATCGTCTTCTGATTTATTCGCAAGTTCTAGTACTGTATTGATACCAGCGCGTTTTAAACAGTTATAAGAACGAACAGAAAGATCAAGTTCTTCGATAGTCATCTCTAAAACTTTTTCTTTTTGATCCTCTTCTTTTTCGACCATAATTTCAGCAGTTTGTGCCTCATCTGTCATGCCAACGAAGATGTTAAGATGTTCGGTTAAAATTTTTGCTCCGAGCGAAATCGCCTCTTTTGGACCGATGCTACCATCTGTCCACACATCAAGAGAAAGTTTATCGTAGTCAGAAGACTGACCTACACGAGTATTTTCCACTTGGAAATTGACGCGTGATACTGGAGTGTAAATAGAGTCGATCGGGATCACGCCGATAGGAAGATCCTCACGTTTGTTTTGATCAGCAGGAGTGTAACCACGACCACGTTGTGCATACATACGCATACGTAAATGACCGTTTTTAGCGATTGTTGCAATATATAGATCAGGGTTTAATATTTCTACATCACTGTCATGTGTAATGTCAGCAGCCGTAACTGTACCATCGCCTTTTACATCAATCTCAATAACTTTTTCTTCGTCAGAGTAGATTTTAAGAGCTAGTTTTTTCACGTTCAAAATGATTGAAGCTACATCTTCTACTACGCCTTCTACAGTTGAGAATTCGTGAAGAACACCATCAATTTGAATTGAAGTGACAGCAGCTCCTGGTAATGAAGACAGAAGGATACGACGTAAAGAATTACCCAAAGTGTTTCCATATCCGCGCTCAAGCGGTTCTACAACAAACTTTCCATATTTGGAATCTTCGCTGATCTCCACCGTTTCAATCTTTGGTTTTTCAATTTCGATCATTTCAATTTACCCTCCTTCAAAACATCGAATGTATAGGTTCTTTCCATCATAGATGCGATCGTCAATGACGTATCGTTTATTATCTGCACAAGACAGTCTGTACAAAAAATGATGTTCTCATACAATATGAGGCACCCATTACACGCGACGACGTTTTGGCGGACGGCAACCATTATGAGGAACTGGCGTAACGTCTTTAATAGCAGTTACTTCTAAACCAGCAGCTTGAAGTGCACGAATAGCAGCTTCACGACCAGCACCAGGACCTTTAACAGTTACTTCCAACGTTTTCAGACCATGTTCAAGGGATGCTTTAGCAGCAGTTTCTGCAGCCATTTGAGCAGCGAATGGTGTAGATTTACGTGAACCACGGAAACCAAGAGCACCAGCGCTTGACCAAGATACAGCGTTACCTTGCATATCTGTAATCGTTACGATTGTATTGTTAAATGTAGAACGGATGTGTGCAATACCAGATTCAATATTCTTTTTCACACGACGTTTACGAGTTTGTTGTTTACGAGCCATGTTAAGAAGGAACCTCCTTTACTAATTATTTTTTCTTGTTCGCAACTGTTTTACGAGGACCTTTACGCGTACGCGCATTGTTCTTCGTATTTTGACCACGAACAGGTAAGCCACGACGGTGACGGATACCGCGGAATGAACCGATTTCCATCAGACGTTTAATGTTTAATGAAGTTTCGCGACGTAAGTCACCTTCAAGTTTGTAAGAATCTAATTGTTCACGGATTTTGTTTAACTCATCTTCAGTTAAGTCGCGTACGCGTGTATCTTCTGAAACACCTGCGTCAGCTAGTACTTTTTGAGCTGTAGTTTTACCAATACCGTAAATGTACGTTAATGAAATTACCACGCGTTTTTCGCGAGGAATATCAACACCAGCAATACGTGCCATTCGCTAGAGCACCTCCTTTAGAATTAACCTTGTTTTTGTTTATGTTTAGGATTTTCACAGATTACCATTACTTTACCGCGTCGGCGAATTACTTTACATTTTTCGCAGATCGGTTTCACAGATGGTCTCACTTTCATCTAACCTAACCTCCTTAGTAGTCCGGAGCGCAAAAGATTATTTAAAACGGTATGTGATACGACCGCGAGTTAAATCATAAGGAGATAACTCGATAGTAACCTTATCTCCAGGTAGAATACGGATAAAATGCATACGAATCTTACCAGATACGTGTGCTAGAATCACATGTCCATTTTCTAATTCTACCTTAAACATCGCGTTTGGCAAAGTCTCAACAACTGTCCCTTCGACTTCAATTACATCATCTTTCGCCATCTACTCTGTCTCCTCTCTATATGCAAATTAAAGTTCTCATCGTTACATCAAACGGATATCTGCTGCAACTATAGAAGCAACCTCGTTTCAACATATGTTTGGATTGTATGAGAGATGTTTGAAAGACGCTCGTCTGGTTTCGCTTCACACAATCCACGGAAAATACAGAACCAGTAAGGGCACTGAATCCCCCATGTTTACACGAATACCGGAATGTCTTGGATGAGATATTCATACCCGTTACACAGATGCTTCCACGAAACCCATTATACTCTTCTAAAAGTAATGTTGCACTTTTTAAAAGAAATATATACCGGGCACAATATGCTTTTGCAACTCTCAAAAAAATTATGTTTCGTTGTTGCTCCCGCATGCCTCCCGCGGAAGCAGTATTCTGCGCCCGGAGCCGGGTATCAGCTGCGGCTGCCCTGTAATAGAGCATCAAGATCAGCAAACACTTTGTTAATATCTTGCTGTCCATCTATATTAGCTAACACACCTTTAGCTTCATAGAAATCAAGTAAAGGTTGTGCTTGTTTCATATTTACTTCCAGACGGTTCGCAACCGTTTCAGGATTATCATCTGCACGTGTATAAAGCTCGCCACCATCTTTATCACATTTTCCTTCCACAGCTGGTGGATTAAAAATTAAATGATAAGATGTACCACAAACTTTACAAATACGTCGACCTGAAAGACGAGCAATTAACTCATCCTTTGCAACTTGAATGTTTAATGTATGTTCAATTGCTTTACCAAGATCAGCAAGAATGCTGTCTAATGCTTCAGCTTGAGGAACAGTACGTGGGAAACCATCTAATAAGAAGCCCTTTTCACAATCAGGTTTAGCCAGTCGTTCACGAACAATGCCAATCGTTACTTCATCAGGTACAAGCGCACCTTGATCCATAAATGATTTAGCCTGTAAGCCTAGTTCAGTGCCTTCTTTAATAGCTGCACGGAACATATCGCCTGTAGAAATATGAGGAATCGCGTACTTCTCAACAATTTTATCTGCTTGAGTGCCTTTACCAGCACCTGGCAGACCCATTAAAACGATATTCATTAGGAAATATTCCTCCCACAAAAGGTTTGCTGATTTAAGGAAACGATACAACGTTCCCTAAAAACCAACATTATTTCATGAAGCCTTTGTAGTGACGTTTAACAAGTTGAGATTCTAGCTGTTTCATCGTTTCGAGCGCTACGCCGACTACGATAATAATACTAGTACCACCGATTTGCACTGAAGCAGGCAAATTCATGAAGTTCATGAAAATAATCGGCATTACTGCAATCACAGTTAAGAATATCGCACCAACAAATGTTAGTCGATATAACACGCTTGTTAAATACGTTTGAGTGTTTTCACCAGGTCGAATACCTGGAATATAGGCACCTTGTTTCTTCAAGTTATCTGCCACATTTTCTGGATTCACTTGTACGAATGCATAGAAATATGTGAACGCAATGATTAAAATAACGTAAATTGTCATACCGATAGGCTGCGTATACTGCAGATTATTGGAAATCCAAGTTGTGACGTTATTCTCACCAAAGAATACAGCAAGTGTTTGAGGTGTTACAAGAAACGCTACCGCAAAGATTACCGGAATAACCCCTGCAGCATTTACTTTTAACGGTAAATGTGTTTGTTGACCACCAGTTTGCTGATTACGTCCAGTAACTCGTTTTGCATATTGAATTGGAATTTTACGTAGTGCTTGTTGCACATAGATAACGCCAACTACAACAGCAAGTAATACTAACACAAGTAGAGCAAGGATGATAATATTGATAAATAATTTATCGCCAGCACCCTCGATTTGTTGTGCATAAATTTGGTTAACTCCTGTAGGCAATGCTGCAACGATACCCGCAAAGATAACAATGGAAATACCATTACCAACACCATGCGCAGTAATCTGCTCTGCAAGCCATACTAGGAATGCTGTTCCCGCTGTCAATACAATTGCGATTACAACATATGTTAGAATCCCCTCGTCTTTAATCAATGATCCGCCATACATTCTATTAAAACCAAATGACATTGCGAATGATTGGATAAAAGCAAGAATAATTGTAAAGTAGCGAGTAAATTGTGCAAGTTTACGTCTTCCGACTTCACCTTGCTTTGCCCACTCAGCAAATTTCGGTACTACATCCATTTGCAATAGCTGAACAATAATTGAGGCTGTGATGTAAGGCATGATCCCCATCGCAAAGATAGAGAAATTCATTAAAGCACCACCGCCAAAAGTATTGAGGAAACCAACGAGGTTGAACTCATCAGTTGCCTTTAATACATCAGCGTCAACGTTTGGTACTGGAATAAATGTTCCAATACGAAAAACGATTAACATTAAAAGGGTGAAAATGATTTTATTTCGTATATCTCGAACACGCATAAAGTTAGAGATTGTTTGAAACATTAAATCACCTCAGTAGTTCCGCCGGCATTCTCGATTGCTTCTTTCGCTGAAGCTGAGAATTTATGAGCTTTGACAGTAAGCTTTTTGTTAAGCGTTCCATTGCCAAGAATCTTAATTCCAGCTTTTTCATTGCTCACTAGACCAGTTTCAAGTAATAATGCAGCAGTTACCTCTGCACCGTCTTCGAAACGGTTTAAAGCTTCAAGGTTAACGATAGCGTATTCTTTACGGTTAATGTTCGTAAAGCCACGTTTTGGTAAACGACGGAATAGTGGGTTTTGACCGCCCTCAAAGCCTGGGCGTACTCCGCCACCAGAACGAGCGTTTTGACCTTTATGACCTTTACCTGCTGTTTTACCGTTACCAGAACCGATACCACGACCAACGCGGTTGCGTTGTTTACGAGAACCTTCTGCTGGTTTTAACTCATGCAGTTTCATAGTGGGTGGCACCTCCTTGTTCAATAATTGAAAATTAAATTTCTTTTACAGTAACTAAGTGAGCTACTTTATCAAGCATACCGCGAGTAGCTGCGTTATCAGCTTTCTCTACAGTTTGGTGTAATTTACGTAAACCTAGAGCTTCGATTGTTTTGCGTTGCGCAGGTTTAGTACCAATCACAGATTTAGTAAGGGTGATTTCTAATTTGTTAGCCATTATCTTTCCCCCCTTATCCTAATAGTTCTTCCACTGATTTACCACGTAATTTAGCTACGTCCTCTACGCGTTTTAATTCAGTTAAACCTTGAATTGTAGCACGCACCATATTGATTGGTGTGTTAGATCCAAGTGATTTTGAAAGAATATCAGTAATACCAGCAAGTTCTAGTACGGCACGTACTGGACCACCAGCGATAACCCCTGTACCAGGAGCAGCAGGTTTGATTAGGATTTCTCCTGCACCAAAGCGACCTTGCACTAAGTGTGGAGTTGTTCCACCTACGCGTGGCACTTCGATTAAGTTTTTCTTCGCATCTTCAACAGCTTTGCGGATAGCATCTGGCACCTCTTGAGCTTTACCAGTACCGAAACCTACATGTCCGTTTCTATCTCCAACTACAACTAATGCTGTGAAGCGGAAGCGACGTCCACCTTTAACAACTTTAGCAACACGGTTAATAGTAACTACGCGTTCTTCAAGTTCTCCAAGTTTGTTTGCGTCAATACGACTCATGAAATGTGTCCCTCCTTCTTATTAAAATTCTAAACCGTTCTCACGTGCAGCTTCAGCTAAAGCTTTAACGCGTCCATGATATAAGTAACCACCACGGTCAAATACTACAGCAGTAATATTTTTTTCCGCAGCGCGTTTTGCGATTGTTTCACCGACTTTAGTTGCAGCGTCAACATTGTTGCCAGCACCTTCAAAACCTTTTTCTTGAGAAGATGCGCTAACAATTGTTACGCCTGCTACGTCATCGATAAGTTGCGCGTAAATGTTCTTGTTAGAACGGAATACGTTTAAGCGTGGACGCTCAGCAGTACCCGAAATTTTAGAACGTACGCGTGCATGACGTTTTTTACGAACTTGATTTTTATCTTGTTTCGTAATCACAAGGGTCACTCCTTTCTAATGCTTAGGCCGCATTATTTACCTGTTTTACCTTCTTTACGACGTACATATTCGCCTTCATAACGAATACCTTTACCTTTATAAGGCTCTGGTGGACGAACGTCACGGATGTTAGATGCTAGAGCACCAACGCGTTCTTTGCTGATACCTTTAACGATGATTTTAGTGTTAGAAGGAACTTCAATTTCTAGACCATCTTCAGGTGTGAACTCTACTGGATGAGAGTAACCTACGTTAAGTACAAGTTTTTTACCTTGTAGTTGCGCACGGTAACCAACACCGATAAGTTCTAAAGCTTTTTCGAAACCTGCAGAAACACCAGTAACCATGTTCGCTAGAAGCGCACGAGTAGTACCGTGGTTTGTGCGGTGTTCTTTTGATTCAGAAGGACGTGATACAGTGATTACGTTACCTTCTTGCTCAATTTTCATATCTTGGTGGAAAGAACGAACAAGTTCGCCTTTAGGACCTTTAACAGTAACAGTGTTGTTTGTATCAACAGTAACTGTTACGTTAGCAGGTACCTCGATAATTTTTTTACCTACACGAGACATTTAGCTGCACCTCCATTCATTTATTGCTAATTACCAAACGTATGCTAGAATTTCTCCGCCAACTTGTTTAGCGCGAGCTTCTTTATCTGTTAATAAACCTTGTGAAGTTGATACTAAAGCGATACCAAGACCGTTCAATACTTTAGGCACTTCATTTGTTTTAGCATATACACGTAATCCTGGTTTAGAAATACGTTTTAAGCCAGTGATAACACGCTCGTTATCTTTTCCATATTTTAAGAAGATACGGATAATACCTTGTTTGTTGTCTTCCACGTATTCTACGTCACGTACGAAACCTTCACGCTTTAAAATTTCAGCGATTTCTTTTTTCACGTTGGAAGCTGGTACTTCTAACTTCTCGTGACGAACCATGTTCGCATTACGAATGCGAGTAAGCATATCTGCAATCGGATCAGTCATTGTCATTACATTTACCTCCTTCCCAAATTAGGGGATTACCAGCTGGCTTTTTTCACGCCAGGAATTTGTCCCTTATATGCAAGTTCTCGGAAACAAATACGGCAAAGTTTGAATTTGCGATATACTGAATGTGGACGACCACAGCGTTCACAACGTGTATATTCTTGCACTTTAAACTTTTGCTTACGTTGTTGTTTAACGATCATAGATTTTTTAGCCACGTTTTCGCCCTCCTTGTTTGATTACTTTTGGAACGGCATACCGAATTGTGTCAATAACTCGCGAGCTTCTTCGTCAGAGTTCGCTGTCGTTACGATCACGATGTCCATACCGCGTACTTTTGAAACTTTATCGTAATCGATTTCTGGGAAAATTAATTGTTCTTTAACACCTAGTGTATAGTTACCGCGACCATCGAATGCTTTTTTAGAAACACCACGGAAGTCACGTACACGAGGTAGTGCGATAGAAATTAATTTATCCAAGAATTCATACATACGCTCACCGCGTAATGTAACTTTAGCACCGATAGGCATACCTTCACGAAGACGGAAACCTGCGATCGATTTTTTCGCTTTAGTTACAACTGGTTTTTGACCAGTGATAGTTGTTAATTCTTCAACAGCTGCATCTAACGCTTTAGAGTTTTGAACTGCATCACCAACACCCATGTTGATAACGATTTTCTCAACTTTTGGTAGTTGCATAACTGATTTATATCCAAATTTGCTCATAAGAGCAGGTGAAACTTCATTTAAATATTTTTCTTTTAGGCGGCTCATGTGTGTACCTCCCTTCTTTTATACTAATTAGTCGATTACTGCACCTGATTTTTTTGCTACACGAACTTTTTTACCGTTTTCGATTTTATAACCTACACGAGTCGGCTCGCCAGATTTAGGATCGATTAGCATTACGTTCGAAACGTGAATTGCAGCCTCTTGGCTTACAATACCACCTTGTGGATTCAATTGGTTAGGTTTTACGTGTTTTTTCACGATGTTCACACCTTCAACAAGAACGCGATCTTGTTTTGGGTAAGCTGCAAGAATAACGCCTTCTTTGCCTTTATCCTTACCAGTGATCACCTTAACCTTGTCACCTTTTTTTACATGCATGCTGTCGCACCTCCTTGATTGGCACTATCATGAAATTAAAGAACTTCTGGAGCTAGAGAAACGATTTTCATGAAGTTGCTGTCACGTAATTCACGTGCAACAGGTCCGAAAATACGAGTTCCGCGTGGTGATTTATCATCACGAATAATTACACAAGCATTTTCATCAAATTTAATGTACGTACCATCTTTACGACGAACGCCTGATTTAGTACGAACGATAACAGCCTTAACAACGTCACCCTTCTTGACAACGCCACCTGGTGTTGCTTTCTTAACTGTACAAACAACGATATCACCGATGTTAGCAGTTTTACGGCCAGAACCACCAAGTACTTTAATTGTAAGAACTTCACGTGCACCTGAGTTGTCAGCAACTTTCATACGACTTTCTTGTTGGATCACTTAGGTTACCTCCCTTCGGAAATTGGTTGTTCCGAAATAGTTATTAAATAATAACCGCTTTTTCTACAACTTCTACTAGACGGAAACGTTTTGTAGCTGATAGCGGGCGAGTTTCCATGATACGTACGATATCACCGATTTTCGCTGTGTTTAACTCATCATGAGCTTTAAACTTTTTAGAATATTTTACACGCTTGCCATAAAGTTTGTGCTTTTTGTATGTTTCAACTAAAACAGTAACAGTTTTGTCCATTTTGTCTGAAACAACGCGGCCTGTGTAAACTTTACGTTGATTGCGCTCAGTCATACTTGAAAACCTCCTTTATCAGTTATTTGCACTGATTTCTCTTTCACGAATAACAGTTTTCATACGCGCGATTGCTTTACGCACTTCACGAATACGAGCTGTGTTTTCTAATTGACCAGTCGCCAATTGGAAGCGAAGGTTGAAAAGCTCTTCTTTCAGTGATTTCACTTTTAATTCTATTTCAGAAGTAGCAAGGTCACGGATTTCATTAGCTTTCATTAGATTCACCACCAGTTTCTTGACGTTTTACGATCTTACATTTAACAGGAAGTTTGTGTGATGCTAAACGAAGTGCTTCACGTGCAACTTCTTCAGATACGCCAGCAATTTCGAACATTACTTTTCCTGGTTTAACTACTGCTACCCAACCTTCTGGAGAACCTTTACCAGAACCCATGCGGACTTCTAGAGGTTTTTTCGTGTAAGGTTTATGTGGGAAGATTTTAATCCAAACTTTACCGCCACGTTTCATGTAACGAGTCATCGCGATACGAGCAGATTCGATTTGACGGTTTGTAATCCAGCTAGCAGTTTGAGCTTGTAAGCCCCATTCGCCGAACATTACTTCTTTACCGCCTTTCGCTTCGCCACGCATTTTGCCGCGGTGTTCACGACGGTATTTAACGCGTTTAGGCAATAACATATTATTTGCCTCCTTCCACAGATTTCTTCGTAGGAAGAACTTCACCACGGTAGATCCATACTTTAACGCCTAATTTACCGTAAGTAGTATCAGCTTCTGCGTGTGCATAGTCGATGTCAGCACGTAGAGTATGAAGTGGAACAGTTCCTTCACTATAGTGTTCAGCACGCGCGATATCAGCGCCACCTAAACGACCAGATACTTGTGTTTTAATTCCTTTTGCACCAGCACGGATTGTGCGTTGGATCGCTTGCTTTTGCGCACGACGGAATGATACACGATTTTCTAATTGACGAGCGATGTTTTCAGCTACTAGACGAGCATCAAGATCAGCACGTTTGATTTCGATAATGTTGATGTGTACACGTTTACCAGTTAAATCGCTAAGGTATTTACGAAGGTTTTCAACTTCAGTACCACCTTTACCGATTACCATACCTGGTTTCGCAGTGTGAATTGTAATGTTTACACGGTTTGCAGCACGCTCGATTTCTACTTTAGAAACAGAAGCGTCTTTAAGAGCCGTTTCAATATATTTACGCACTTTGATGTCTTCGTGAAGTAGAGTTGCATAGTCTTTTTCAGCGTACCATTTTGACTCCCAGTCACGAATAATACCAACGCGTAGTCCTATTGGATGTACTTTTTGACCCACGGATTAACCCTCCTTCTTCTCAGATACCACTAGTGTAATGTGGCTTGTGCGTTTGTTAATTGCGCTTGCACGTCCTTGTGCACGTGGACGGAAACGTTTTAATGTTGGACCTTCGTCAACAAATACTTCAGAAACTACTAAAGAGTTGATGTCAAGATCGTAGTTGTGCTCAGCGTTAGCAACTGCAGATTTTAATACTTTCTCAACGACTGGAGACGCCGCTTTTGGAGTATGACGTAAAATTGCAACTGCTTCACCAACTTGCTTACCTCGGATTAAGTCTACAACTAGACGTACTTTACGAGGAGCAATGCGTACTGTACGAGCGATAGCTTTAGCTTGTGTCATTAGGATTTACCTCCTCTCAAAATTAGCGTCTTGTTTTCTTGTCGTCTGCACCGTGACCTTTATAAGTACGTGTCGGTGCGAACTCACCAAGTTTATGGCCTACCATATCTTCTGTTACGTATACAGGAACATGTTTACGTCCATCATATACAGCAATCGTTAAACCGATGAAGTTCGGGAAGATTGTAGAACGGCGTGACCAAGTTTTGATAACTTGTTTTTTCTCAGAAGCCTCTTGTGCCTCCACTTTTTTCATTAAGTGGTCATCAACAAAAGGTCCTTTTTTCAAGCTGCGACCCATGTAGGAACCTCCCTCCGTGATTCCACCACGGCTCTCACATAGAACCGTAGTTTAATCACTTTATTTTTTACGACTACGGATGATAAATTTATCCGATTTGTTTTTCTTCTTGCGAGTTTTGTAACCAAGTGCTGGTTTACCCCAAGGAGTCATTGGTGATTTACGTCCGATTGGTGAACGTCCTTCACCACCACCGTGTGGGTGATCGTTAGGGTTCATTACAGAACCACGTACTTCTGGGCGTTTACCTAACCAACGGCTACGACCTGCTTTACCGATGTGTACAAGTTCATGTTGTTCGTTACCAACTTGACCGATTGTAGCGCGGCAAGTAGCTAACACTAAACGTACTTCACCAGATTGTAGACGAACGATTACGTATTTTCCTTCACGACCAAGTACTTGCGCAGAAGTACCAGCAGAACGTACTAATTGTCCACCTTTACCAGGTTTTAATTCGATGTTATGGACTGTAGTACCCATTGGAATGTTTGCTAATGGTAATGTGTTACCTACTTTAATATCAGCATCTGGACCAGAAATGATTGTTTGACCAACCTCTAATCCTTTTGGTGCTAAGATGTAAGCTTTTGCTCCATCAGCGTAGTTGATTAATGCGATATTCGCAGAACGGTTTGGATCATATTCGATAGTAGCAACTTTTGCCGGAATGCCATCTTTAACACGTTTGAAATCGATAACACGGTATTGCTTCTTATGACCACCACCATGATGACGAACAGTGATTTTACCTTGGTTGTTACGACCAGCTTTGCGTTTAGTTGGTTCAAGCAATGATTTCTCAGGCTTGTTCGTTGTAATTTCCGCAAAGTCTAATGACGTCATGTTACGACGACCATTAGAGGTAGGTTTATACTTTTTAATCGCCATTGTGTTTTCCCTCCTTCTTGAGTGTTCAAATCATAAATCCATTATGGATTACATTTCGAATAATTCAATTTCTTTGCTATCAGCAGTTAATTTAACAATTGCTTTACGGCGTTTGTTAGTGTAACCACCATAACGGCCAACGCGCTTGAATTTACCTTTGTAGTTAAGAACGTTTACTTTCTCAACTTTCACGCCAAAGATTTCTTCTACAGCGTCTTTTACTTGAGTTTTGTTAGCGCGAGTGTCTACTTCGAAAGTATACTTTTTCTCTGCCATAAGTTCTGAAGAACGCTCAGTAATGACCGGACGTTTTAAAATATCACGTGCTTCCATTATCCAAGCACCTCCTCAACTTTTTCTACTGCAGATTTAGTAAATACAACTTTATCATGACCTAATAGATCAAGAACGTTGATACCATTTGCAGTTAAAACTGTTACACCTGGGATGTTACGAGCAGATAATGCTACGTTTTCATCTAGGTCAGCAGTTACGAATAAAGATTTTTTCTCTAAAGAAAGATCTTTAAGAATTTTTGTGAATTCTTTTGTTTTTGGCGCTTCTAAAGTTAGAGCATCAAGAACTAAGAAGTTTTGTTCTACTACTTTAGCTGATAAAGCCGATTTAAGAGCTAAACGACGAACTTTTTTAGGTAATTTATAAGAATAGCTACGTGGAGTAGGACCGAATACGATACCACCGCCGCGCCATTGTGGAGAACGGATAGAACCTTGACGAGCACGACCAGTTCCTTTTTGACGCCATGGTTTACGACCACCACCAGCAACTTCAGAACGGTTTTTCACTTTGTGATTACCTTGACGTAGAGAAGCGCGTTGTGCAACTACTGCGTCGAATAATACTGCTTCATTTGGCTCGATTCCGAAAATCGCATCGTTTAATTCGATTTCGCCAACTGAAGCACCTGTTTGACTAAGTACAGATACTTTTGTCATTCCTGTTTCCTCCTTTCTTTCAATAATTACTTAGCTTTAATTGCAGTTTTTACTGTAACTAGAGCTTTTTTAGAACCAGGAACATTACCTTTAACAAGTAGTAAGTTACGTTCCGCATCAACCTTTACGATCTCTAAGTTTTGGATTGTAACTACATTGCCACCCATTTGACCAGGTAATTTCTTTTGTTTGAATACGCGGTTCGGAGCAACTGGACCCATTGAACCAGGACGACGGTGGTAACGAGAACCGTGGGCCATTGGACCACGAGATTGTCCGTGGCGTTTAATTACACCTTGGAAACCTTTACCTTTAGTAACACCTGTTACATCAATTACATCGCCTTCTGCGAAAATTTCTACATTGACTTCTTGACCAACTTCGTACTCTTCCACGTTCACGTTGCGGAATTCACGAATGAAGCGCTTAGGAGCAGTATTCGCTTTTGCTACGTGACCTTGTTCTGGTTTGTTAGAAAGCTTAACACGCTTATCTTCGAAACCAACTTGGATTGCTTCGTAGCCATCTGTTTCAACAGTTTTCTTTTGAAGAACTACGTTTGGAGCAGCTTCAATAACTGTTACTGGGATTAAATCGCCATTTTCAGCGAAAACTTGTGTCATACCAATTTTTCTACCTAAGATTCCTTTAGCCATCTGTCACACCTCCTGTAAGTTTTAAAAAAGTTATATTGTTTTTACCATTAAAGTTTGATTTCGATATCAACGCCAGATGGTAAATCAAGTTTCATTAACGCATCAACAGTTTGTGGTGTTGGGTTAACGATATCGATCAGACGTTTATGCGTACGCATTTCGAATTGTTCACGAGAATCTTTGTACTTGTGAACAGCACGAAGAATTGTGTACACAGACTTCTCAGTTGGAAGTGGAATCGGACCTGATACACTTGCACCTGAACGTTTTGCAGTTTCCACAATTTTCTCAGCAGATTGATCTAAAATACGGTGATCATACGCTTTTAAACGAATACGAATCTTTTGTTTTGCCATTATTTTCCCTCCTTCTCGCCTATTTTCTAGACATTCTCCACGAAAATTCTCCCACACACCGCCATGGCAAAGCGGCCGGGTGTGTCGGCAACCTCTCGCTTCATCGCAGTCAAAGACCAACATTCAACATTATATACAATAAAAAAAGAATAAGCAAGTCTTTTCGCTAAATTCTTTTAAATGTTGCTGATATTCTTACTACTACTAAATTCTTCGCTTATTTAAGCCGTTTATTAGTATATAAAATTTCAAGAGATATTGCAATACTTAAGGTTATCTTATTAATATTTTCAAACTTTCAAATAATTTCAGCTAAAGTAAAGCTATCAAGAAAGTCACATAACATCGGACTTTTTTGATAGCTCCTTTGAATTTCTTCTTATTAAATAGTTATAATGATTCTCGAACTACCCTTTTATAATAGCCTACTGACAAAATAGCAAAGATTGCATAGAGTGCAATATAGCAGCACATTGCTATCCAAAGTGGTGTCGTTAACTCTGTACCGAATAAAAACCACCCTGATTTTACAGCAAAATAGCTGTGCAATAAGCCAATCACTAATGGAACACCGAAATTAAAGGCTTGCTTCATATAAATACCTTTCATAATATCCTTTTCTGCAAAGCCAATCTTTCTTAGAATTGTATAGGAATCACGTTCTTCTTCTGCCTCAGACATTTGTTTAAAATATAGAATACTGCCTGTCGTCATTAAGAAAGCTAAGCCTAAAAATGCTGTGATAAAAATTGTAAGTCCTAAAGATTCAATATTACCCTTACGTTGCATCTCATAGGAGGATTGTTTATATTCATGCGTATCCCCTTCATTATCTACAATTGTTAAAATATCTGCACCTGTTTGCTGGTATAATTGCTCTGCTGCTGCTCTATCGCTTTCTGCTTGTAACGTAATTGTTGTTTGCTGATGCCAAGGATATAGCTCTGATTGTGTTGCAAGATGCTCAAACATTTTGTCTGTCACAACGAAGATTGGACCACCACCCCCAGCTGTTATAATACCGCTAATAAGACTATGCTCCTGAATATCAACAATATGAAGAGTTTCCTTAAACTCCCCTGCTGATACATCGATATCTCGATCTTTCTCTAGCGGAAACATCTCTGCCATATAGCCACCATAGTTTGTTAAAATAGCATCATTACCTGATAATGAAGCTGTAGGAACCTTTTGCTGGTAATCAGAGAGTGGAATCGTATAAATAACACCTTCCATTGTATATAAAGGATTGTCTTTTTGCTCTTCAGACATTAATTGACCTACAGTAGCTGACACACCTTGTAAACGGTAATCCACTGCACCATATGCAATATTATGTTGCTCTAACGCCTCTACAAATGCCTGACTGTTATTCTCTAGCAATACAAAATCACCCGGTACTTGACTATAAGCAGATGCCTCTGATGAATAGTAAGCAATATAGGACAAAGTTGTAATACCTAGAGATACACCTGTTAATACAGTAATAAGTGTTAATGACTTTGCATTGCTTTTCATGCGATGCATAATCGGTGTTAATGCTAAAACATCCTGAACTGATAAATGACCTTTTTTCTTTAAGCGAATTATGTTCATAATAAATGCTATAGAGAAACGGAAAACAAGGAAGGTTCCACCAATGGTCGTTGCTAAAATAATAAGCATGCTGACCAATAAATTACTAGTTGCTTCAATGTCAAATAGTTTAGTTGAGGCATAATAGCCGTAGCCAATTAAAATAAGTCCTAAAAACCCAATCACCATTTGTAAAGGGCTAAAGCGTCTTACACGTTCATCTGCTTGCTTGGCAGCGCTAAATAATGATAACAGTGAAACACGATGAATCATCCAAGCCATTTGTATAAGCACAATGATTAAAAGAACGGCAAATATAATGATGGACTGCTGTAATGCCTGTGTACTAAATGCCATTGTGACAAGAGCCTCTTTTTCAAGTACACGTAATAAAATCATAGCAAATACACGTGAGCTAAAGAAGCCTGCTAGCATTCCTACTATAACAGCCCCAACGAATAATAATATATTTTCAATCGCTAATAAGCGGACAATCAAGCCCTTTGTCATGCCAATTAATTGATATAAGCCGACCTCTTTACTGCGACGCTTCATAAATAGATGGTTGGCATAGAGCACAAAGAATAGCACAATAAAGTATAAAATATATGTTGCTGCTTTAAAGCCTGCTGTAGCTGTTCCACTTATTTGAACAGCCTCCCATACTTCAGCATTATATTGCAATGTGACAAAGGAAAAATACAATGTGACACTAAAAATAAGTGCAAAGAAGTAAAGATAGTAATGCTTCATATTTTTCTTCATACTACGCAGCACAAGCTTGCTAAGACTCATAGCCATCACCACCTAGCACACTTTGCGTATGCATAATTTCCTGGAAGAATACTTGCCTTGTTTTATCCCCCTTATAAAGCTCACTATAAATCAAGCCATCTTTCAAAAATAGTACACGTGTACAGAAGCTGGCTGCTACAGCATCATGTGTAACCATCATAATTGTAGCTTCTTTTGTTTCGTTGATGCTTTGTAAATTTTTTAATAGTGCTGTAGCTGATTTAGAATCAAGCGCACCTGTAGGCTCATCTGCAAAAACAAGGGATGGGTTTGTAATCAATGCACGAGCTGCTGATGTACGCTGCTTTTGTCCACCTGATATTTCATTTGGATATTTATTTAAAATTTCTGTAATGCCGAGTAAATGTGTTAGTTCTTTCACACGACTTTCTGCGACAGCTTTAGGTAGTTTACTAATAGCTAATGGTAAAAGAATATTTTCCTTTACTGTTAAAGTATCCAATAAATTATAATCTTGAAATATAAAGCCGAGTTGCTCTCGACGGAAATTTGCTAAAGCCTTTTCCTTCATGCCACGTAAGTTTTGCCCGTTTATTTCAATAACACCTTCTGTTGCAAAATCAATGGAGCATAAAACGTTTAAAAGCGTTGTTTTTCCTGAGCCAGATGGTCCCATAATCCCTACAAATTCACCTTTATTTACTTCTACATCAATGCCCTTTAACACTTCTTGAGCTGTTGATTTCTTTCCATAAACCTTTTTTATTTTACGACCAATTAAAACTGTCAATTTGGAAACGCCCCTTTCTCTATTTCAAGTGTACCCTGTTGTCACTGGTAATTCGTGCGTTTTACATGACAATATAAAAAGGTAGGTGACAATTTTGTCATCTACCTGTTAGTTTGGCATATTCGTTTTGTAGTGGAAAGCGTAATGTAAATAATGAGCCTTCACCAATCTTTGATTGTACATGAATACGAATACCTAATTTTTGTGCTACATTATAAGCTAAATAAAGACCCATACCCGTAGATTGTGTAGATTCTCTTCCAATTATACCAGTATATGATTTTTGAAAAATACGAGGTAAATCTTCTGAAGCAATACCAATACCTGTATCTTTGATATGTAATAATATTGCTTCTGTAGCATCAGCTTCTGTCCATATGATTATTTCAGAATCTGCTGGACTATACTTAATGGCATTTGAAAGAATTTGTCGAACAATAAATGCTAGCCACTTGCTGTCTGTTAGAACGGTTTCTGTAAGGTTATCAACATCAAAGCCAATACCTTTTTCGATACACCAAGCTTGCATCGCTCGAATTTCCTTATAAATAATTGGCTTCAGTTCGACCTCTGTTAAATAATTATCCTTTTCGATTGAGTGTAGTCGTGTTTGATGTAGCTGTTGATCCACTAATAAATGCAGCCTTAACCATTCATTTTCTAATTTTCGACGCAACTCTAAGTCCTCAACATGCTCTAGCATTAAATTAATAGCTGTTAAAGGCGCTTTTACTTCATGCACCCATGCTAGTAGCTCATCCGAATATTCCTGTAGCTGCACTTTCGCTTGATTTAACTCCACTTTCTTCTCATAAAAGATAGCTCCCATTTTTCGAAAATAAACTTCTTGAAAAGGCAATAAAGCTAGACGACTTTTATGAATCTCATCTAAATAGTTCTCCATATTTCCCAGGAAATCTTTTAATTTCCCAACTTCAACAATATAACGCCATACAAAAAAGAGTGTAAAACTAATAAGCAAACTAATGTTTACATACAAGGTGGAAATATCCTCTAATCCTATATCTAAAGCAAATAATATGTTCAATATTGCCAAGATAAAGATAAAAAAGCCTAGCCATGCTAACCGTTCTCGTATAAATAGTAGTAGCAATTTTGTTCACATCCCTTGGTTTACTGCTATATAGCCAAGACCTTTTTTTGTTTGAATAACTTCTTGTAAACCAATATCCTCAAGCTTTGTGCGTAAACGATTAACATTTACCGACAAAGTATTATCATTTACAAAACGTTCATCATCCCAGAGCTTTCTCATTAGCTCATCTCTCGATACAATTTGATTTGCCTTTTCCACTAAGATTCGTAAAATAAAGAGCTCATTTTTTGTTAATGAGGCAGCCGCTCCATTATAGACAATCTCACTTCTTGCATAATCAATAACAGCATCATTAAAACGACTTATATCCATTTGCTCCTCAACATAATCGTATGTACGACGCAAAATAGCCTGTGTCTTAGCAAGCAATACTTCCATATGAAAAGGCTTTTGGATAAAATCATCTGCGCCCATTTGCATTGCCATTACCATATCCATTGGATGGTCACGAGAGGATAGGAAAAGGATTGGAACTTTTGAAAGATAGCGAATTTCACGACACCAATGAAAGCCATCATAGGCAGGCAGTTGAATATCAATAAGCACAAGATGGGGCTTTTCCTCTATAAAATCATCCATCACCTTTTGAAAATTTTTTGGACCAATTACTTGTAATGACCATTGTGCAAAGCGTTCTTGAATCATCTTAAAAATGGATGGGTCATCTTCAATGAGTAAAATTTTCATCTCCACTTTCAAATTTCCTCCTCATACTTTCTAGTGGCTTACTTTATTGACATGTTATTGGCTATGTAAACATAAACTATGAAAAGCTTGAATTCCCTATATTTTAACATAAAAAAACCAATCTGTAGGCGTCCCCACAGATTGGTTTAGGAAATTAGCAAAAGCTAAAATTATTTTTGGATAGAAGAAACTACGCCAGCGCCTACAGTACGGCCACCCTCACGGATAGAGAATTTAGTACCTTCTTCAAGAGCGATTGGAGCGATAAGTTCAACGTTCATTTCGATGTTATCGCCAGGCATTACCATCTCAACGCCTTCTGGTAAGTTGATTACACCAGTTACGTCAGTTGTACGGAAGTAGAACTGTGGACGGTAGTTAGAGAAGAATGGAGTATGACGGCCACCCTCTTCTTTTGATAAAACGTAAACTTCTGCTTTGAAGTTAGTGTGTGGTGTGATTGAGCCTGGTTTAGCTAATACTTGACCACGTTGGATTTCTTCACGAGCTACACCACGAAGTAATGCACCGATGTTGTCACCAGCTTCAGCATAGTCTAATAATTTACGGAACATTTCTACACCAGTTACAGTTGTAGATTTAGCTTCTTCAGTGATACCGATGATTTCAACAACGTCACCAACTTTAACTTGACCACGTTCTACACGGCCAGTTGCAACTGTACCACGACCAGTGATAGAGAATACGTCCTCTACTGGCATCATGAATGGTTTGTCAGTTTGACGTTCTGGAGTTGGGATGTAGCTATCTACAGCGTCCATTAACTCAATGATTTTTTCTTCCCATTCTGGTTCACCTTCAAGAGCTTTAAGAGCAGAACCTTTGATTACAGGGATATCATCACCTGGGAAGTCATATTCAGAAAGTAGGTCACGGATTTCCATTTCTACTAATTCTAATAATTCTTCGTCGTCTACCATATCACATTTGTTCATGAATACTACTAAGTATGGAACACCTACTTGACGAGATAAAAGAATGTGCTCACGAGTTTGTGGCATTGGGCCATCAGCAGCAGATACTACTAAGATACCGCCGTCCATTTGAGCAGCACCAGTGATCATGTTTTTAACATAGTCAGCGTGTCCTGGGCAGTCAACGTGTGCATAGTGACGAGTTTCAGTTTCATACTCTACGTGAGAAGTATTGATTGTGATACCACGCTCTTTTTCTTCTGGAGCGTTATCGATTTGGTCGTAAGATTTAGCCTCACCACCCATTTTTTTAGAAAGAACTGTAGCGATAGCAGCAGTTAAAGTAGTTTTACCATGGTCAACGTGTCCGATTGTACCAATGTTAGCATGCGTTTTAGAACGGTCAAATTTTTCTTTAGCCATTAGAGATTGCCTCCTCAAAATTGTATGTTTTGTTTTTAAATTTATAGAATGAATGTTGATAGAGAACGGGCCCATCCCCTATCCTACAATCATACCTTACAGATTAGTTATACTTGATGCAAGATGAAATTTCAATTATTCACCTTTATTTTTTTTAATGATTTCTTCAGAAATTGATTTTGGTACTTCTTCATAATGATCGAATACCATAGAGAATACACCACGACCTTGCGTTGCAGAACGTAAAGTTGTTGCATATCCAAACATTTCTGAAAGTGGAACCATTGCACGAACAACTTGAGCGTTACCGCGAGCTTCCATACCTTCTACACGACCACGGCGAGAAGTGATGTTACCCATGATATCACCAAGATATTCTTCTGGAATTACAACTTCAACTTTCATCATTGGTTCAAGTAAAACTGGGTTACATTTAGAAACCGCGTTTTTAAGAGCCATAGATGCAGCGATTTTGAATGCCATTTCGTTTGAGTCAACATCATGGTAAGAACCATCGAATAATTTCGCTTTAATGTCGATTAATGGGTAACCAGCAAGTACACCATTTTCTAAAGCGTCTTTAAGACCTGCTTCTACAGCAGGGATGTATTCACGTGGAACTACACCACCAACGATAGCATTTTCAAATTCGAAGCCTTTTCCTTCTTCGTTTGGAGAGAATTCGATCCAAACGTGACCGAATTGACCACGACCACCAGATTGGCGAACGAATTTACCTTCAACTTGAGCAGAGCCACGGAATGTTTCACGGTAAGATACCTGTGGAGCACCAACGTTAGCTTCTACACGGAATTCACGGCGCATACGATCAACAAGGATATCAAGGTGAAGCTCACCCATACCAGAGATAATTGTTTGACCAGTTTCTTGGTCTGTATGTGCACGGAATGTTGGATCTTCTTCTTGTAGTTTTTGTAAAGCTTGACCCATTTTGTCTTGGTCTGCTTTAGATTTTGGTTCTACAGAAAGAGAGATAACTGGTTCTGGGAATTCCATTGATTCAAGAATAACAAGGTTTTTCTCGTCACATAATGTATCACCAGTTGTAGTATCTTTAAGACCTACAGCAGCAGCGATATCCCCTGCGAACACTTGAGAAATCTCTTCACGAGAGTTAGCGTGCATTTGTAGGATACGACCTACACGCTCACGTTTACCTTTTGTAGAGTTTTGTACATACGAACCTGATTGTAAAATACCAGAATATACACGGAAGAATGTTAACTTCCCAACGAATGGGTCTGTCATTACTTTAAACGCAAGAGCCGAGAATGGTTCTTCGTCTGAAGAATGACGTACGATTTCTTCGTCTGAATCTGGTAAAGTACCCTTAATAGCAGGTACATCTACTGGAGATGGAAGGTAATCGATTACTGCATCAAGCATTTTACGAACACCTTTGTGTTTGAATGCTGTACCACAAAGAACAGGGTAGAATTCTACCGCAATTGTTGCTTTACGGATTGCTGCTTTCAATTCTTCTTTTGTAATTTCTTCACCAGCAAAGTATTTTTCCATGATGTCTTCATTAACTTCAGCAATTGCTTCGATTAATTTTTCACGGTATTCTTCTGCTTGTGCTTGATGTTCTTCAGGAATTGGTTCACCTTCACGTAATGCTGTACCTTCTTCGTTATCGTAGTAAGTTACATTCATTTCGATTAAGTCAATAATTGCTTTGAACTCATCTTCAGCACCGATTGGTAATTGGATTGGATGAGCATTTGCTTGAAGACGCTCATGTAAAGTGCCTACAGAATATAGGAAATCCGCACCCATTTTATCCATTTTGTTAATGAATACGATACGTGGAACACCGTAAGTAGTAGCTTGACGCCATACAGTTTCAGTTTGTGGCTCAACACCTGATTGAGCATCAAGTACTGTTACTGCACCATCAAGTACACGTAAAGAACGTTCAACTTCTACAGTGAAGTCTACGTGTCCAGGAGTATCGATGATGTTAACACGATGGCCGTTCCATTGAGCTGTTGTTGCAGCAGAAGTGATTGTGATACCACGTTCTTGCTCTTGCTCCATCCAGTCCATTTGAGAAGCGCCTTCATGAGTTTCACCGATTTTGTGAATCTTACCTGTGTAATAAAGGATACGCTCAGTTGTTGTTGTTTTACCAGCATCAATATGAGCCATGATCCCAATATTACGAGTATTCTCTAGAGAGAATTCGCGTTTCATTAGGTATTTCTCCTTCCATATTGGGCTTATGCAATGTTTAGATTACCAACGGTAGTGAGCGAATGCTTTGTTCGCTTCTGCCATTTTGTGCATATCTTCACGTTTCTTAACTGATGCACCAGTGTTGTTAGAAGCATCAAGAATTTCGTTAGCTAAACGCTCTTCCATAGTTTTTTCACCACGAAGACGAGCATAGTTAACTAGGTAACGAAGACCTAAAGTTGTACGACGTTCTGGGCGTACTTCAACTGGTACTTGGTAGTTAGAACCACCAACACGGCGAGCACGTACTTCAAGAACTGGCATTACATTATTTAGAGCAGCTTCGAATACTTCGATTGGATTTTCACCAGAACGTTCTTTTACTAATTCGAACGCACCGTATAAAATCTTTTGAGAAGTACCTCTTTTACCATCAATCATCATTTTATTGATTAAACGAGTTACTAGCTTTGAATTATAAATTGGATCTGGTAACACGTCACGTTTGGAAACAGGACCTTTACGAGGCATGTGTTTTCCTCCTTTCATTGAATAAATAACTTATAAGTTTTAGATTATTTTTTTTCTTTAGGGCGTTTTGTACCATATAAAGAACGTGATTGCATACGACCGTTTACACCAGCAGTATCAAGAGCACCACGAACGATATGGTAACGAACACCCGGTAAGTCTTTTACACGACCGCCACGGATAAGAACAACACTGTGCTCTTGTAAGTTGTGGCCTTCACCAGGAATGTACGCTGTAACCTCAATTTGGTTAGTTAAACGTACACGAGCGTATTTACGTAACGCTGAGTTTGGTTTTTTAGGCGTCATTGTACCTACACGAGTACAAACACCACGTTTTTGAGGAGATTTAACATCAGTTAAAGATTTTTTAAATGAGTTGTATCCTTTGTTTAACGCTGGTGAATTTGATTTCGTGCTTTTAGATTTACGAGGCTTACGTACCAATTGGTTAATTGTAGGCATCGATATTTCCTCCCTTCATTCCTTCTTTTTTAATACCACACATCCAGGTGGTTCATTTTTAGGGTAAAAACAAAGTCTTTGTGCTTTTACACAAAAACTACTCTACAATAATCGCAACTACTGCAGCTCCAACGTGGATTCCACAGGCCTTGCCCAGTTCCTTTTTGGACTCAACAAGAATAACTGGTATACCGATTTCTCTCGCGAAAGATATGGCCGAATCGGTTACCCAATTGTCTGCATCAAGTGCCACAAAAAGTTCTTTCACTGAACCAGCTCGCATTGCTTTTACTGCTTGCTTTGTACCTATGATTGTTTGACTAGCCCTTACTTTATCATAAGACATTTTCATATCCTCCGAAGTACAGACAGTTAACTATCAACCTTCAATATATTATCATTACCCATTTATACTGTCAACTATTATCTTTAAAAAGTCCGAAGAGATGTGTAGAATACATCTCCTCGGCCTTATTTTAATAGCTATTCAGCAGAAATAACTTCCGTGTCAAGCTCATCTTTTTCGATGCGGATTTGACGATAACGTTGCATACCAGTACCTGCAGGAACAAGTTTACCGATAATTACGTTCTCTTTTAATCCAAGAAGCTCATCACGTTTACCTTTAATTGCTGCATCTGTTAACACACGTGTTGTTTCTTGGAATGATGCTGCAGATAAGAATGATTCTGTTTCAAGAGAAGCTTTTGTAATACCAAGGATGACAGGACGACAAGTTGCAGGGTTTTTGCCATTCATCACAGCATCTGCATTTGCCTCTGTAAATTGGTGAATATCTAGCAATGAACCTGGTAGTAGCTCTGTATCACCAGCTTCAATGACACGCACTTTACGAAGCATTTGACGCACCATTACTTCAATATGCTTATCCCCAATTTCTACCCCTTGCATACGGTATACTTTTTGAACTTCTTTTAGTAAATACTCTTGAACAGTTGAAACGTCTTTAACTTTTAATAATTGTTTTGGATCGATAGAACCCTCTGTTAACACCTGACCACGCTCTACTGTATCGCCTTCGATAACTTTTAGACGAGCATTATAAGGCGCTTGGTATTTACGAGTTTCTACATCACCTTGAATTGTAATTTCTTTTAAGCCCTCACGGATTTCTGTAATATCCGAAACCGTACCAGCGATTTCTGAAATAACAGATTGACCTTTAGGGTTACGCGCTTCGAATATCTCTTGGATACGTGGAAGACCTTGTGTAATATCATCCCCAGCAACTCCACCTGTATGGAATGTACGCATTGTTAATTGCGTACCTGGCTCACCGATTGATTGGGCTGCAATAATACCGACTGCTTCTCCAACCTCAACCTTTTCACCAGTTGCTAAGTTCATGCCGTAGCATTTTTTACATACACCATGTTTTGTATTACATGTAAACGCTGAACGGATTGTTACTTCCTCAATGCCAGCTTCGATAATTGCACGAGCAACATCTTGGTCGATTAAGCCGTCTTTTGCTAAAATCACTTCACCAGTTTCAGGGTGGAAGATTGTTTTCTTCGTATGACGCCCAACAATACGTTCCTCTAAAGACTCAATCAATTCTGTGCCTTCCATTAACGCACCAATTGTTAAACCACGGTCAGTACCACAGTCATCCTCGCGCACAATAACATCCTGTGCAACGTCAACAAGACGACGTGTTAAGTAGCCTGAATCGGCAGTTTTTAGGGCTGTATCGGCAAGACCTTTACGAGCACCATGCGTAGAGATGAAGTACTCTAATACTGTTAAACCTTCACGGAATGAAGATTTAATTGGAAGTTCGATGATACGACCAGCCGGGTTGGCCATCAGTCCACGCATACCAGCTAACTGAGTAAAGTTAGATGCGTTACCACGGGCACCTGAATCAGACATCATGAAAATTGGATTTGTTTTCTCAAGTGACTTCATCAGTTTCGCTTGAATTTCATCTTTTGCAGCACTCCAGCTTGAGATAACACGATCATAACGCTCATCTTCTGTAATGAAACCACGACGGAATTGCGCTTGAACTTTATCCACTTTTTCTTGTGCTTCTGCTAAAATTTCACCTTTATCTGGTAATACCACGATATCAGATACACCTACTGTAATACCAGCACGTGTTGAATATTTGAATCCTAGGTTTTTCATGCGGTCAAGCATTTTAGATGTTTCTGTAATGTGGAAACGTTTAAATACTTCAGCAATGATATTTCCTAAGAATTTTTTACGGAATGGATTCACAACAGGCACTGACGCAAAATGTTTACGTAGAACAGCTGAACGTTGTGCATCAATTTTCCCTTTTTCATCAAGGCTGTTATAAGCAGCATCTGACTCAAGCTCTTTCAGTGTTTCTTCGTCAATTGTTAAATTCACAAAGTATTTATCTGGCGTTGCTTGCTCTAAGTTAAAATCAGTTGGCTCATTAATATATGGGAATGATTCTGGCAAGATTTCGTTAAAGATTACTTTACCAACAGTTGTTAATAAGAACATATTATTTTGTTCTTCTGTAAATGTTGGGTTGTTTAACGAACCAGCTTTAATTGCAATACGTGTATGCAAATGTACATGACCTGTATCATAAGCAATTAACACTTCATTCGGACCATAGAAAACAGAACCTTCACCACGAGCGCCTTCACGCTCAAGTGTTAAGTAGTAGTTTCCTAATACCATATCTTGAGATGGTGTTACAACAGGTTTACCATCTTTTGGATTCAGAATGTTTTGTGCAGCAAGCATTAGAAGACGAGCTTCTGCTTGAGCTTCTGCCGATAATGGTACGTGAACCGCCATTTGGTCACCATCGAAGTCAGCGTTATAGGCTGTACATACTAATGGGTGAAGACGAATAGCACGACCTTCAACAAGTGTTGGTTCAAATGCTTGAATACCAAGACGGTGAAGCGTTGGTGCACGGTTTAGTAATACTGGATGCTCACGGATAACATCTTCTAAAACGTCCCATACGTCGTTATTTAAACGTTCGATTTTACGTTTAGCCGATTTAATGTTATGTGCAAGACCACGCTCTACTAATTCTTTCATAACGAATGGCTTGAATAATTCGATAGCCATCTCTTTTGGTAAGCCACATTGGTACATTTTTAAGTTTGGACCTACTACGATAACAGAACGACCAGAATAGTCAACACGTTTACCAAGTAGATTTTGACGGAAACGACCTTGTTTACCTTTTAACATATGTGAAAGTGATTTTAATGGACGGTTACCAGGACCTGTTACAGGACGTCCACGACGACCATTATCGATTAATGCGTCAACAGCTTCTTGTAACATACGTTTTTCGTTTTGTACGATAATGCTTGGAGCACCTAAATCTAATAAACGTTTTAAACGGTTATTACGGTTAATTACACGACGGTATAAATCGTTTAAGTCAGAAGTTGCAAAACGACCACCATCTAATTGCACCATTGGACGAAGCTCTGGTGGAATAACAGGTAGTACATCTAAAATCATCCATTCAGGTGAGTTACCTGAGTTACGGAAGGATTCTACAACTTCTAAGCGTTTAATAGCACGAGTACGTCGTTGACCTTGCGCAGATTTCAACTCTTCTTTTAAAGATTGCGTTTCATCTTCTAAGTCAATTTTGTTTAATAATTTTTTAATAGCTTCTGCACCCATAGATGCTTCAAATGTGTTGCCGAATTTTTCACGGTATGCACGGTACTCTTTTTCAGAAAGCAATTGTTTACTTTCTAAATTAGTAGCACCTGGATCAATCACAACGTAAGAAGCAAAATAAATAACCTCTTCTAGGGCACGTGGGGACATATCTAAAATAAGACCCATACGGCTTGGAATACCTTTGAAGTACCAGATATGAGAAACTGGTGCTGCCAATTCAATATGGCCCATACGTTCGCGGCGAACTTTAGCACGTGTTACTTCTACGCCACAACGGTCACAAACTACGCCTTTATAGCGCACACGCTTATATTTACCACAATGACATTCCCAGTCCTTTGTTGGACCGAAAATACGCTCACAGAATAAACCATCTTTTTCTGGTTTTAATGTACGGTAGTTAATTGTTTCAGGTTTTTTAACCTCACCATATGACCAAGAGCGAATCTTATCAGGTGATGCTAAACCAATTTTCATATATTCAAATTCATTAACGTCTATCAAGGAGCCTACCTCCCTTTAGTATAGGTCTTTATAAAGACTCTTTTACGCAGCTCGATAATCGTTTGCAAAGATTTGCCTCTTTTACAAAGGATTAAAAATAGAATAGTGTATTGAAAGAAAAAGCCAGGCAGGGCATTAAATCCTGCCCGGCTAATTTGAAAAATAAGTTTTGCCATATTCACAACTGTGAATATTGGTTATCCATTATTCAAAAGACTCTACTGGCTCTTCTTCTGTATCTGGCTGTGGTGCAATATTAAGTGCATCAGCAGGTTGAAGATCTTCTTCTTCATCTAAATCGCGAAGCTCTACCTCTTCATCATTAACTGTTAACATCTTAACATCCATACCAAGAGATTGAAGTTCTTTAATCAATACTTTGAAGGATTCTGGAACACCTGGCTCTGGTACACTTTCACCTTTGACGATGGCTTCATATGTTTTTACACGACCAACAACGTCATCGGATTTAACTGTTAAGATTTCTTGAAGTGTATAAGCAGCACCATATGCTTCAAGTGCCCATACCTCCATCTCACCAAAACGTTGTCCACCAAATTGCGCTTTACCACCAAGTGGTTGTTGCGTAACTAGTGAGTATGGACCAGTTGAACGTGCATGTAGCTTATCATCAACCATATGCGCAAGTTTGATCATATACATGACACCTACAGATACACGGTTATCAAATGGCTCACCAGAGCGTCCATCGTACAGGATTGTTTTACCATCACGGTTCATCCCTGCTTCTTCCATTGTTTCCCAAACATCTTCTTCATTAGCACCATCAAATACTGGTGTTGCCATATGAACGCCTAGGTAACGAGAAGCCATACCTAAATGTAACTCTAAAACTTGTCCGATATTCATACGAGAAGGTACACCTAGTGGATTTAACATAATATCAACAGGCGTGCCATCTGGCATAAATGGCATATCCTCTTCCGGTAAGATACGAGAAATAACCCCTTTGTTACCATGACGTCCAGCCATTTTGTCCCCAACACGAATTTTACGCTTTTGAACAATATAAACGCGAACTAATTGGTTAACACCCGGTGGCAATTCATCGCCATCTTCACGGTTAAATACTTTGACGTCTAGAATAATACCGCCAGCACCGTGTGGTACACGTAATGAAGTATCACGAACCTCACGAGCCTTTTCACCAAAGATTGCGTGTAGTAAGCGCTCCTCAGCTGTTAATTCTGTAACCCCTTTAGGTGTTACTTTACCTACTAGAATATCGCCATCACGTACTTCCGCACCAATGCGGATAATACCACGTTCGTCTAAGTTGCGAAGTGCATCTTCCCCAACGTTTGGAATATCGCGAGTGATTTCCTCAGGCCCTAGCTTTGTATCACGAGATTCAGACTCATATTCTTCAATATGAACAGATGTATAAACATCATCTTTTACAAGGCGCTCACTCATGATAACAGCATCCTCATAGTTAAAGCCGTTCCAAGTCATGAATGCAACTAAAACGTTACGTCCAAGAGCTAGCTCACCTTTTTCCATTGATGGACCGTCTGCTAAAATATCACGAGGCTTCACACGCTCACCAACTTTTACAAGTGGGCGTTGGTTATATGAAGTACCTTGGTTAGAACGAATGAATTTCTGTAATTTGTATTTTGTTAAATCGCCTTTAACCTCTTTACCATCCACAACTTCAATGCGACGAACATGAATAGAGCGAGCTTCAACATGCTCAACAATTCCTTCATACTTCGCTACTACAGCCGCACCTGAGTCACGTGCATCAACATGCTCCATACCTGTACCAACAAAAGGTGCTTCAGGGTTAAGAAGTGGAACTGCTTGACGTTGCATGTTGGCACCCATAAGTGCACGGTTAGAGTCATCATTTTCTAAGAATGGAATACATGCAGTCGCTGCAGAAACTACTTGTTTAGGAGAAACGTCCATATAGTCCATTTGAGCTTTATTGAATACTGTGTTATCTCCACGGAAACGGCCTACTACTTCATCATTTGCAAATGTACCATCTGGATTTAATGGTGAGTTTGCTTGTGCTACATAGTAATTATCTTCTTCGTCAGCTGTTAAGTAATCAATTTGATCTGTTACTTTGCCTGTTTCGTGGTCAATACGACGATAAGGCGTTTCAATAAATCCAAATTTATTTACTTTTGCGAATGAAGATAATGAGTTAATTAAACCAATGTTCGGTCCCTCTGGCGTTTCAATTGGACACATACGACCGTAGTGAGAATAGTGAACATCACGTACTTCGAAGCCAGCACGCTCACGTGTTAAGCCACCAGGTCCTAAAGCAGATAAACGACGTTTATGTGTTAGCTCTGCTAATGGGTTTGTTTGGTCCATGAATTGTGATAATTGAGAGCTGCCAAAGAACTCTTTAATTGACGCAATTACAGGACGAATATTAATCAATTGTTGTGGCACAATAGATGCTGTATCGTTAATAGACATACGCTCACGTACTACACGTTCCATACGAGATAGCCCGATACGGAATTGGTTTTGTAATAACTCACCAACAGAGCGTAGACGGCGGTTACCTAAATGGTCAATATCATCTGTTGAACCTACATGGTAAAGTAAGTTGAAGAAATAGCTTACTGAAGCTAAAACATCGGCAGGTGTAATATTCTTCACTTCTTCATCAATGTACGCATTGCCAATAATGTTAATTTCTTTTTGTGCTTCATCATTTGGTGCATAAATCTTAATAGATTGGATGGTTACATCATCCTCAAGCACTCCACCAACTTGCGATAAAGTACGGTAACCAATACCTTTTGACGCATCTTCAAGGTAAGGTAGAATTTTATCTAAAGTACGGCGGTCAAGCACTGTACCTTTCTCTACTAAAATTTCGCCTGTTTCTGGGTCTACAAGCGTTTCAGCAATCGTTTGGTTGAATAAACGATTTTTAATGTGAAGCTTTTTGTTCATTTTGTAGCGACCAACATTCGCTAAATCATAGCGTTTTGCATCGAAGAAACGAGAGTATAATAAGCTCTTCGCACTTTCAACTGTTGGTGGCTCACCTGGACGTAAACGCTCATAAATTTCTAAAAGTGCTTTTTCTGTACTTTCAGAGTTATCCTTTTCTAACGTATTACGTAAATATTCGTTATCACCAATAATATTGATAATCTCTTGGTCTGAGCCAAAGCCTAATGCACGAAGTAACACTGTTACAGGTAGCTTACGTGTACGATCAATACGTACATACACTACATCCTTAGCATCAGTTTCATACTCCAGCCATGCACCACGGTTTGGAATAACTGTAGCACCAAAACCTTTTTTACCGTTTTTATCAGTTTTATCATGGAAATATACACTCGGTGAACGAACTAATTGTGAAACAATAACACGTTCAGCACCGTTAATAATGAACGTACCCGTTTCTGTCATTAATGGGAAATCACCCATAAAGACATCTTGTTCTTTCACTTCGTCTGTTTCTTTGTTATAAAGACGCACTTTCACACGTAATGGAGCTGCGTAAGTAACATCTCGCTCTTTACATTCATCGACATCATATTTAGGCTCACCTAATGAATAATCGATGAATTCTAATGAAAGATTACCTGTAAAGTCCTCGATCGGCGAAATGTCACGGAACATTTCACGTAAACCTTCTTCAAGGAACCACTCGTAAGACGCCGTTTGAATCTCAATCAGATTTGGAAGCTCAAGCACCTCTTTAATACGCGCAAAGCTTCTACGCTGGCGGTGTTGTCCGTACTGAACTAGTTGACCTGTCAACTCATTCACCCCTCAATAAAGCGATATTAGGTCTTTGCAAAATCATACAAATAGTGTATGATTTCGAAAGACAAAAAGAAAACGAGTCTTCAAAAAGATCTCATTTTCGGTTAACTAAACTTATCTTGGCAAGTATACCCATATTAAAACCTTTCTATACAAAAAGGGCATACGACCTCAAAATAATATTTTTGCATTTTACCATACTACCATAGCCGAATTGTCAAGTCAATAAATTATACATATTTCATTTATTTTTTTGCACGTACTATCCAGTACCCTTTTTTCTTCTCCACAACATCGACTTCTGAAAATTTTTCTTCTAAGTAACTTACTGTCGATGGTGCTCCTTGCTTCTTCTGAATAACTACCCAAAGCTCACCAGATGACACTAAATAATCATAGGCTCCATCATAAAAACGGAAAATTGTTTCCTTCCCTGCACGAATTGGTGGATTCGTTAAGATAGCTGCAGCTTTTACACCTTTATCAACCATCGATAGGCCGTCACTCACAAATATTCGCACATTTTGAACACCGTTTACTTGCGCGTTTTTTTGCGAAAGCGCAACTGCACGTTCATTTATATCCATCATAAAAACGGTACGGTCTGGATTTGTTTTAGCAATCGATAATCCTATCGGCCCATATCCACAACCCACATCAAAAATTGCACCATCAATATTAGGCATTTGAAAAGTGTCAATTAAAACACGGGATCCAAAATCTACTTCGCTTTTACTAAATACACCTGCATCCGTTTCAAACGAAAACGTATGCCCTAGTAACTTGAATGTCCAGTGACGAGGTTTACTCTCAGTTTGAGGCTTACTTGTATAATAATGATCTGACATTTTCATGCCTCCTCAGAATGAAGAAAAAAGCCCGCCAAAATGACGAGCTTTCCTTTTGTAAAAAAAGTAATGGCGAGATTACTTAACTTCTACAGATGCGCCAACTTCTTCAAGCTTAGCTTTGATTTCTTCAGCTTCATCTTTAGAAATACCTTCTTTAAGAGCTTTAGGAGCGTTATCTACAACTTCTTTAGCTTCTTTAAGACCTAAACCAGTGATTTCACGAACCACTTTGATTACTTTAATTTTTTCTGCACCAGCAGATGCTAATACTACGTCGAACTCTGATTTTTCTTCAGCGCCGCCAGCAGCACCGCCAGCAACTACTGCTACAGGAGCTGCAGCTGTTACACCGAATTCTTCTTCGATAGCTTTTACTAAATCGTTTAATTCAAGAACTGTCATAGCTTTGATAGCTTCTAAGATTTGCTCTTTATTCATTATAATTTCCTCCTAATTGGATAATGTTTTATTTTTAGTGGATCATACCACAGAAGTTTCAGTACGTATTAAATTACGCACCTTGCTCTTCTTTTTGTTCTGCAACAGCTTTTGTTGCAAGTGCGAAGTTACGCACAGGAGCTTGAAGTACAGATAAAAGCATAGAAAGTAGACCTTCGCGTGATGGAAGTTCTGCAAGTGCTTTAACATCTTCAACAGAAGAAACCGTACCTTCAATAATACCAGCTTTAATTTCTAAAGCTTCGTTTTTCTTAGCGAACTCGTTGATGATTTTAGCAGGCGCTATAACATCTTCGTTTGAGAACGCAATTGCGTTAGGACCAACTAATACTTCATTGATTCCTTCAAGACCAGCAGCTTCAGCAGCACGACGAGTTAAAGTATTTTTGTAAACTTTGAACTCAACGCCAGCTTCACGAAGTTGTTTACGAAGCTCAGTTACTTGTGCAACATTAAGACCACGGTAATCCACAACTACTACAGAAGAAGCGTTTTGGAATTTCTCAGTAATCTCTTGAACTTGTACTTGTTTGTTTTCGATTGCTTTGCTCATGATGACACCTCCTATTAGAATGGGTCATTTATACCGACAAAAGAAAAGCCCCTGAGTCAAATAGACACAGAGGCTGAAAGTCATCATCTTTAAATAAGAATCTGAATTCCGATGTCCTCGGTAGGAACATTAAGTGACAAGTCACTCCTACTGTCTACGGTACAAATGGATAATTCACAACAGCAACTATAATATCACATACAATTACTGCCGTCAACATATATAAATTATTTTACTACTACGTTAGCAGCGTCAACTTTAACAGCTGGGCCCATTGTAGTTGTAATATTTACAGATTTCATGTAAGTACCTTTAGCTGCTGCAGGTTTTGCTTTTTGTACTACATCAAAAACAGCTAAGAAGTTCTCTACTAATTTTTCTGCTGGGAAAGAAACTTTACCGATAGGAGCGTGGATGATACCAGCTTTATCAGCACGGTATTCTACTTTACCAGCTTTGATTTCTTCGATAGCTTTTGTTACATCAAAAGTAACTGTGCCAGTTTTAGGGTTTGGCATTAAACCTTTAGGTCCTAATACACGACCAAGTTTACCAACTTCACCCATCATGTCAGGAGTTGCTACGATTACATCGAAATCGAACCAACCTTGTTGGATTTTTTGGATGTATTCTGCATCGCCTACATAATCAGCACCAGCTGCTTCTGCTTCTTTAAGTTTTTCACCTTTTGCGAATACTAATACGCGTTGAGTTTTACCAGTACCGTTTGGTAGCACTACTGCACCACGGATTTGTTGGTCGTTTTTACGAGTATCAATACCTAAACGGAAAGCAACTTCTACAGTAGCGTCAAAGTTTACTGTGCTAGTTTTTTGAGCAAGTTCGATTGCTTCTTGTGCACCATATAGTGCATTACGATCAATTAATTTTGCTGCATCTTGCAGTTTTTTACCTTTTTTAGCCATTATATATTTCCTCCTTGATTGTGGTTATAGCGGATTTTACCTCCCACGAATAAAGGTTGCGTGTTCATAAAGAAACTTCGCAACCTTCCAAAAAACAAAACATCAAGTAAATGGGATTAGTCTTCGATAACAATACCCATGCTTCGTGCAGTACCTTCAACCATTAACATAGCAGCTTCCACTGAAGCAGCGTTAAGGTCTGGCATTTTAGTTTCAGCGATTTCGCGAACTTTGTCACGTTTAACCGTTGCCACTTTTTTACGGTTTGGTTCACCTGATCCAGATTGGATACCAGCCGCTACTTTAAGTAGAACTGCTGCAGGTGGAGTTTTTGTAATGAAAGTGAAAGAACGATCTTCAAATACTGAAATTTCAACTGGAATAATAAGACCAGCTTGATCAGCAGTACGTGCGTTAAATTCTTTACAGAATCCCATGATGTTCACACCCGCTTGACCTAGTGCAGGACCAACCGGTGGAGCTGGGTTAGCTTTACCAGCAGGGATTTGAAGTTTTACAACTTTAATAACTTTTTTAGCCACGAGACACACCTCCTTAAGTCCGTGATGTGGTAATTGGGTTGCCCCTCCCACTCAATATCTGTCTGTCAGCTAATGCCGATAACATTAAAATTATCATTACAGACGTCATAGTAAAGTATGACAGTCTGACCTATGAAATGATAACACTTTTAAAATCTTTAAGCAAGTAGTAATTAACAAAATCTGCGAAATATCTACTAGCTGGCAATCATGCTTCTGTTACTAGAACTATAATTTTTGAATTTGTTCAAAGTCTAGTTCCATAATTGTTTCACGGCCAAACATATCGACTGTTACTTTTACTTTACCTTTTTCTGTATCAATCTCTTCAACACGACCTTGGAAATGAGCAAACGGCCCCTCTAATACTTCAACAGCCTCACCAACAGTAATATCCACTTCTACAACCTTATCCGTCATACCCATTTGCTGTAATAGACGATCTGCTTCTTCAGGAAGTAAAGGTGTTGGCTTCGCTCCTCCACCAGACGAACCGATAAAGCCTGTTACACCTGGTGTATTACGTACTACATACCAAGAATCATCAGTCATAATTAACTCTACTAACACATAACCTGGGAAAACTTTACGCATCATTGTACGTTTTTTCCCATCTTTCATTTCTGTTTCCTCATGCTCAGGAACAATTACACGAAAGATTTTGTCTTGCATGCCCATTGTTTCTACACGTTTCTCTAGGTTTGCCTTTACACGGTTTTCATACCCTGAATACGTATGAACAACATACCAATTTTTCTCCATAATCATTAGGACTTGTCGTCCGTCCCTCCCTTACAAATAAAAGTGAAAATGAATTGTGATATGCTAAGCGCACTCTTACCCTTTTCCACAAATATCTCATTTAAGATAAATTAATGATATATACCAAGTCTAGCATCGTCATCTCTTACTACGCCCATACTCTGTCCATAGCATCTTTATCCTAAACGAGAATAGATTACTGCCCTTCACTCCATTCATTTCACCTACCCATTTTAAAGAGGGGACTCACGGTTGAATGAAGATAAAACAAACGAAAAAACCCGTTATTGCATTGGACGGGCTATTTCAAGAATATTAACATCTATTTACTAAAATTTATAAATCTAAGTACCAGCGGAATAATGATGAAATACCTAGGTCAACTAGCACAAAAAACAGAGCCATAATGACAACAGTTGAAATTACAACGACTGTATATTTCGTTAGCTCTTTACTTTTTGGCCAGCTTGTTTTGCGCATTTCTGACATTACACTGCTTAAAAAGCCTTTGATCTTGCCCATTCTAGCCTAACCTCCAAATAATTATATCTGTCTATTTCCATATCATTCTTATAGTGTTTGTTTATGCACTGTATGTTTATTGCAATGCGTACAAAATTTCTTTAATTCAAGGCGTATAGTGGAACCTTCTTTAGCCTGAAATGTATAATTTCTTGATCCGCATTTTTCACAATTTAGCACGACTTTTTTTGCCATACAATCACCTTTTTCGGCACTTTATCTTTTTAAGACTAACACCTATATTTGTCAATGTCAATAAAGGCCTATATCCACTAAAACATTTCTTCAAGAACTAAATGTCGTTCTAATTTCCGCTTTACCCGCTGCAATGCATTATCGATAGATTTCACATGACGATTTAGTTTTGCAGAAATTTCATGATAGGATTGACCATCTAGATATAAGGCTAAAACTTGGAGCTCTAATTCACTTAAAATTTCACTCATCTTTTCTTCTAAGTACCCAAACTCTTCTCTATGAATCATTAATTCTTCTGGATCATCCATAATAGCGCCTGTTAATACATCCATTAGCGTTCGATCAGACTCTTCATCAAATATAGGCTTGTCTAAGGAGATATAGGAATTAAGTGGTATATGCTTTTGTCTAGTCGCTGTTTTAATAGCTGTAATAATTTGTCTTGTAATACATAGCTCTGCAAAAGCTCTAAAGGACGCCAGCTTATCTCCCTTAAAATCACGAATTGCTTTATATAAACCGATCATGCCCTCCTGTACAATATCTTCCTTATCTGCTCCGATTAAGAAATAGGACCTTGCTTTTGCTCTTACTAACAGACGGTATTTTGTAATTAAGTAATCCAACGCATCTGTATTACCTTGATGCACCATTTCAATAAGTTCTTCATCATTGAATCGTTCAAAATCTTGTGTCACTTGTACAATGCTATTTTTAAACATGGTATCACCTCAGTTACAACAGATAATTAGGAACAGTATAACGGAATTGGAAAATATGCGTCAATCAATCATTTCAAACCTCTTCGCCATTTTTCAAAAGCTAATGCAACATCTGGCTTTAATTCAATGCGAGAAGGTGGCTTGCTTTCATGTTTACGCTTTACATCATGCGAAATTTTATGTTGAATAATATTTGTTTCAATTTCTAGCTCTCTAGCTGACTTTCGTAGAGCACCATTACCAAAAATCACACTTTGCTCTGCCATATCAGATGTCGCTACATGAATTTGGACATTTCTTGCTTTTAGTTCTTGTGTCATTTTTTCAATGCGCTCATCTGCTGTTTCGTTTTTTCGAGTATAAATGACTTCTACATCATTTTCTATATAAGATTGCTCAATGCCTGGTACAAGATGTGCATCAAAAACAACAATTACACGCCAACCCATAGCTGCTTTATATTCAGCCATCAGTTCAATCAACCTTCTACGCGCATCCTCAAAATTAGCATCACGCAATGGTCGTAATTCTTTCCAAGACCCAATCATATTATAGCCATCAACAAGCAAAATGTTTTTCATTGTTACTCATTCGCTTCTTGACGCTTACGATACACTTCATACATTAAAAGTGCGGCAGCTACTGATGCGTTTAACGATGTAACATGCCCTATCATTGGTAAATGATATAAAAAATCACACTTCTCTTTTAATAAGCGCCCCATTCCTTTACCTTCACTACCGATAATAATCGCTAATGGTAATGTTGCATCCATTTTTCGATAGTCGACAGAGCCTTTTGCATCAGTACCAGCAATCCATATACCTCGTTCTTTTAATTCATCAACTGTTTGAGCAAGATTATTTACACGCACAACAGGAACATGTTCAATAGCACCTGTTGAAGCCTTTGCTACCACAGCCGTTAAGCTAACAGAACGGCGCTTCGGAATAATAATACCATGTACACCAATAGCATCAGCCGTTCTCATAATAGACCCTAGATTATGTGGGTCTTCAAGCTCATCTAAGATTAGGAAAAATGGGTCTTCCTGTTTTTTTGCCGCTGCTGCAAATAAATCCTCAAGCTCAGCATATTTATATGCAGCAACAGCAGCAACGATTCCTTGGTGATTAGCACTCGATAATTGATCAACTTTCTTTTTCGGCACAAATTGAACAACAATACCTCGTTCGCGTGCTAAATCTAGCAATTCATTGATACCAGATTTTTTCACGCCTTCTGCAATCCATACTTTATTCATATCGCGACCTGAACGAAGTGCTTCTAGCACTGGATTTTTACCAGCAATTATTTCGCCATTTTGTTCTACCATTATTTCAACACTCCTTTCGATTCCTCGACTATTTGAATAGCGTATGCAATAATTTCATAAACGCGTTCTAGTTCATTTAATAAATATAAATTCCCAAGTATCGCCTCAAAGCCTGAGCTATTACGATAAGTTTGAACATCTGTATTTTTTGGGACAGAGCCGGACTTAGCATTGCGTCCACGGCGGAACACAGCCAACTCCTCCTCTGTTAAATAATTTTCATCCATCATACGATGAACAACCATAGACTGTGCTTTTGCTGATACATAGTGAGTCGCTTCTCGATGAAGCGTATTTGGTTTAACTCGACCTGAGCGTAGCAAATGTTCGCGTACCTTCTGCTCCAATACGGCATCACCCATATAGGCTAATGCCAGTGCATTTAATTGCTTAATATCTTCATTACGAAGTTTATCCAACTTACTTACCCTCGTTTCCATCTAGTTCCTTGTCGTGTATCTTCTAAAATGATACCTTGTGCTTGCAAATGGTCACGAATCTCATCAGAACGGGCAAAATCACGGTTTTTACGTGCCTCTACGCGCTCTTGCAGTAATGCTTCAATTTCTTCGTCTAATAGCTCTTCCTCTTTTGCAAATTCAATACCTAAGACGTCACCCAGTACCTCAAAAGTTTCAATAAAGCTTTCCAATACTTTTTTGCAAGTATTTGTTTCATTCAAATAAATGTTAGCAATACGTGCTAGCTCAAATAATACTGAAATAGCATTAGCTGTATTAAAATCATCATCCATTGCCTCTTCAAAGAGCGCTTTTTGCTCAGCGATCTTGCTTAGCCATTCTTCTGAATGATCACCTAAGCTGACAGTAGTCGTTAGACGATGTTTAACATTGTTGTAGGCTGTACGAATTCGCTCTAAACCAGCCGCTGCTGCCTCCACCAAATCTTTTGCAAAATTAATCGGGTGGCGATAATGAACAGAAAGCATAAAGAAACGTAATACTTGTGGGTCAATCTGCTTACGAATATCATTCACTAAAATAAAATTCCCAAGAGATTTGGACATTTTTTCATTATCAATATTAATATAACCATTGTGCATCCAGTAGCGTGCAAATGTTTTATCATTATGTGCTTCCGATTGTGCAATTTCATTTTCATGGTGTGGAAAGGTTAAGTCTTGCCCGCCAGCATGAATATCAATCGTATCACCTAAATGCTCACGAGCCATGACAGAGCATTCAATATGCCAGCCAGGGCGACCAGCTCCCCAAGGGCTTTCCCAGCGAATTTCGTTTGGCTTAGCCGCTTTCCATAATGCAAAATCCAATGCATCATCTTTTTTCTCACCTGCTTCAATACGGGCACCAATTTTTAAATCATCCACTGATTGATGTGATAATTTACCATAACCATCAAATTTACGTGTACGGTAATAAACATCACCAGCAGATTCATAGGCATAACCTTTATCAATTAACACTTGAATGAATTCAATAATATCATCCATATGGTCTGTTACGCGTGGATGAACATCTGCCTTTTTGCAGCCTAATGCTGTGACATCTTCAAAATAGGCAGCAATAAAGCGCTCTGTTAATTCATGTACTTCCTCACCTAACTCATTTGCTGCTTTAATAATTTTATCATCTACATCCGTAAAATTTGATACAAACTTCACATCATAGCCTTTATATAAAAAATATCGACGTACTGTATCATAGACAATAACAGGGCGAGAATTTCCAATATGAATATAGTTATAGACAGTTGGACCGCAAACATACATTTTCACTTTGCCTTCTTCTAATGGTACAAAAGTTTCCTTTTGTCGTGTTAATGAGTTGAAAATTTGAATACTCATTGTGTTCCACTCTCCTTCTGTAAGCGTTCAATTGCTTCAGCAATGCGCTTCTCAAAAATATTTTAATGCTCTAGTCTTTCCCATTCTATCAGGAAAGCTGACAACTATAACATGGTGGCATTTCCCTACAAACAGCTTATCCGTTAACGTCTTAAGCCTTCTTGTATTTATAAAATAAAAAACGCCCCCATCATTCCCTAAAAGGAATGACAGAGACGCCTAATTTGCGTGGTTCCACTCTGATTGAAGGCAAAAGCCTTCCACTCTGGGCGTCCTTTAACGGGAACGACTCGATAAAGCCTACTACTTGTTCAGCCTTATGCTCAAAGGTGCATTTCAGTTTTGCCTAGGTTCAGACCACTTTCAGCCGGTGATGGTCCTCTCTTTAGAACATGCGCCACTTACTTCTCCTTCTCAACGCTTTTTCAATGTAAATACATTTTACAACGAACGAATAAATTGTCAATAAATTTCCCTTTATTGTGCAAATTTTTCAACGCGGTCAATTGTTTTCTCTTTACCAATTAAGCAAATTGCATTTGGTAGTTCTGGCCCATGCGTTTCTCCTGTTGTTACAACACGGATTGGCATAAATAAGTTTTTACCTTTATGACCCGTTGCTTTTTGAACAGCTTTAATAGCAGCTTTTACTGTATCTGGTGTAAATTCTTCTAATGCTTCAAGCTGTGTCTTAAAGGCTGTCATAACCTCAGGTACTTGTTCACCTGCTAAAACAGCTTTTGCTTCTTCATCATATTCAATCTGTTCTTTGAAGAATAGGCTAGATAATTCAATAATTTCAGCACCAAAGCTCATTTGATCGTGATAAAGAGCAATTAAATCTGTTGCCCATGCACGTTGCTCTGCAGTAAGCTCTTCAGGCAATAAACCTGCTTTTTGCAAATGTGGTAATGATAGTGCTACTACTTCTTCTAAAGGTAATTTTTTAATATATTGATTATTCATCCATGTCAGCTTTTGCTTATCGAACATAGATGGTGATTTTGATAAACGTTTTTCATCAAAGATTTTAATTAATTCCTCTCTTGAGAAAATTTCCTCTTCGCCTTCTGGTGACCAGCCAAGCAGTGCAAAGAAGTTAAACATTGCCTCAGGAAGATAACCTAAATCTTTATATTGTGTAACAAATTGAATAATCGATTCATCACGTTTTGATAGCTTTTTACGGTTTTCATTAACTATTAGTGTCATATGCCCGAAAGTTGGATATTCCCAACCAAATGCATCAAAAATCATCATTTGCTTTGGTGTATTCGATAAATGCTCCTCACCACGGAAAACATGGGAAATTTCCATAAAGTGATCATCCAATACAACAGCAAAGTTATAAGTTGGAATACCATTTGCTTTTACAAGTACCCAATCACCAACATCCTTCGATTCAAATACTACTTGTCCACGCACTAAATCTTCAAATTCATATGTTACGTTTTCTGGTACACGCATACGAATTGTATATGGCTCACCTGCTGCCTCTTTCGCTGCAACTTCCTCCGCTGATAAATGACGACATGTACCATCATAAGTAGGTGCTGCTACACCTCTAGCCTTTTGCTCTTCACGAGATGCCTCAAGCTTTTCTGAAGAACAGAAACATTTATAAGCTAAGCCTTGCTCCAATAATTTTTCAGCATGCTCTCTATAAATATCAAGACGTTCCATTTGACGGTAAGGTGCATAAGGTCCACCAATATCAATCGACTCATCATATTCAATACCTAGCCACTTTAGGTTTTCTAGCTGAGATGCTTCTCCACCCTCTACATTACGTTCAATATCTGTATCCTCAATACGTACAATAAATTTACCGTTATGATGTTTTGCATATAAATAATTGAATAATGCTGTACGCGCCCCACCAATATGTAAATAACCAGTTGGAGATGGTGCGTAACGAACACGAACTTCTTTCGTCATAATTAAAAGCCTCCTAAATTTTCGATCAACAAATTGACTTTGTTTATTTTACCATTCTGTTATAGGAAATAAAAGCAAGGTTCGTGCACATTTATTTCTTAATCAAAAGGATTGTTGCCATTGCTGCTATACCTTCCTCACGTCCAGTAAAGCCTAATTTTTCCGTTGTTGTCGCCTTGACATTTACTTGTGAGGGCTCTGCATGTAATAATTCCGCAATACGATTTTGCATTTGCCCGATATATGGAGCCATTTTAGGACGCTGCGCCATAATTGTACAATCTACATTACCTAGAACATAGCCTTTATCCTCAACAATTTGCCAAATATGTTCTAATAGTTTGGCTGAATCTGCATCCTTAAATGCAGGGTCTGTATCTGGAAAATGACGTCCAATATCTCCTTCTCCAATTGCTCCTAGCGCTGCATCCGTAACAGTATGTAATAAAACATCTGCATCAGAGTGCCCTACAAGCCCTTTTTCATGAGGAATTGTAATACCTCCAATAATTAACGGACGCCCCTCCTCAAATGCATGTACATCAAAACCTTGTCCAATTCGAAACATATGCTAGAGAAACTACTTTAGCAAAACAAATGGCGTAAATAAGCTACTCGTTTGCTTCAATCGTAGTTTCATTCACCTTCTTTCACTTTTATATTTATTCACTATTATACCCTCATATTTTAACATATTCCCTAGGAAATTGAGCTGATAGCAAATAGCCAACGTTTTTATATGCTGATAGACAAAATCTCATTAGCCAATGTTGCTAATGAGATTTTCTTCACCTATTATTTGTTTACTTCCAAAGCACGCTTACGCAAAATAGCCTCTCCAAAAAGTAAATCCTCTTGCGTTGTCATTTTGACATTTTCATAGCTACTTTCCACAATATGCACTGCATATCCTAGTCGTTCAACAAGCATTGCTTCGTCTGTACCAAGGAAGCCAACCTTTTCAGCAACATCCTCTGCCTCAACAATTAAATCGTATTGGAAAGCTTGTGGTGTTTGAATCATCCATAAACTATCACGATCCACAGTTTCCTCAATCACACCATCTCGAACCTTTTTCATTGTATCCTTTGCTCGCACACCTGCGATAGCTGCACCATATATGTGTGCGCTTTGAACAAGATTGGCAATAATATTATGTGTAATAAAAGGGCGTGCTGCATCATGGACAAGCACAATATCAACCTGCTCCATCTCCTTCATACAGGAATGCACGGAATGCTGTCGCTCCGCACCTCCATCAGGTAAGCCTTTAACCTTTGTAATACTATATTGCTGTAGCATTGCTTGAATATATGCACGCTCCTCTGGTTTCACAGCTAACCAAATACCTGTGCAACAAGGGTCCTGCTGAAACACCTCTAGCGTGTGTATAAGAATTGGCTTCTCTAAAAGCTTTAAAAATAATTTATTTTGTCCTGCTCCCATACGCTTGCCGCTGCCAGCTGCAGGTAAGACTACTTCATATTGCATACCTTCACATCCTAATCGTCCTTTGGCTTCGCAAATATCATTCGACCTGCTGATGTTTGCAGCACACTTGTTACTGTTACTGTAATTGCCTGTCCAATATAGCTACGTCCACCCTCCACAACAATCATCGTTCCATCATCTAAATAAGCAACGCCTTGATTGTGCTCTTTTCCATCTTTAATAACGACAACCTGCATATCCTCACCAGGAATAACTACAGGCTTTACAGCATTTGCTAAATCATTAATATTTAATACCTTCACATGATGTAATTCGCACACTTTATTAAGGTTAAAATCATTTGTAACGATTTGTGTATCATTGCCCATTTTTTTCGCCAGTCGTACTAGCTTTAAATCTACCTCTTGTACATCCTCAAAATCTTCATCTGTAATTTCAACCTTTGTCTTACGTTCATCCTGTAATTTTTTTAAAATATCTAAGCCACGACGACCTCTTGTGCGCTTTAATGTATCAGACGAATCCGCAATATGCTGTAGCTCTGTTAATACAAACTGAGGCACAACTAAAATACCCTCAATAAAGCCTGTTTCCGAAATATCTGCAATGCGACCATCGATAATAACGCTTGTATCTAGCAGTTTATAGCTGCCTTTCACTTCTGGCACTTCAGCCTCTTCAATAGCCTTTTTCTTTGTATTAGCGCCACGTAATGTAAAAAGCTGTATCAATTCATCTCTTTTTCTAAAACCTATGCGGAAGCCTAAATACCCTAATACAAATGATAAAATAAGCGGTATTATTTCTGTAATAAAAGGAATTTGTATACTGTCTATAGCAAAGCCTAAAAAATAAGCTACAATTAATCCAATGATTAAACCTAGTGTCCCAAATAATAAATCTCCAATTGGCACTTTAAATAGTACCTCTTCCATCCAGCCAATGAGCTTCACGAAATAATCAGAAAAGGCAAATGATAATGTAAATAACAAAAGTGCCCCTAATGCTACTGATACATAAGGATTATCTAGCCAAGGATTAGATGATAAATGAAGCAATTCGTATAATGGCGGTAAGAAAACAAGGCCTAATGCTCCTCCAATCAGTAAAAAGGCAATTTGCACAAATTTTTTCATAAGCTGTCACCTCCTATTGTTATTTAAGATTATACATAGTTTGTTGTAGAAAATCCTTTATAAGCTAAGCAAATTATCATTATTTTTAAACAATTAAAATACCTTTATGCAATTTGCCAAGCCCTATTTCAGGTAGATTCACAATACTATTTTCTAGGACGCTTAGTTCTTTACTGGAGTTTCCGATTTTATGGTCAAAAATGAAAGAAAATACATGTTAGAATAATATCCAACATGCATAATTTCTTTATAGCTCCCTAAAGCACATATTTAAAGCATCCTTTATCGTTTCGACGCCTACAATTTCAATGCCCTGTGGAAAATCCCACCCACCGATATTAGATGCTGGAATAAAGGCTCGTTTAAAGCCAAGCTTCGCCGCTTCAATAACACGCTGTTCAATACGCGAAACACGGCGCACCTCCCCTGTCAAACCTACCTCACCAATAAAACAATCTGTTGCTCTTACTGCTTGATCCTTAAAGCTAGATACAATGCTTGTTAATACAGCTAAATCAATAGCAGGCTCATCTAATTTCACACCGCCAGCAACTTTAATATATGCATCTTGGGCTTGTAGCATGAGCCCCATACGCTTTTCAAGCACTGCCATCAATAGCTGCACTCGATTCTGGTCTACCCCTGTTGCCATACGCTTAGGATAGTTAAAGCTTGTAGGTGTTACTAGAGATTGAATTTCAACAAGGATTGGTCGCGTTCCTTCCATTGAGGCAACAATCGTAGAGCCCGCTGCGCCTTGTGAACGCTCCTGCAAAAATAGCTCAGAAGGGTTGAGCACTTCCTTTAAACCACCTTGCAGCATTTCAAATATAGCAATTTCATTGGTCGAGCCAAAGCGGTTTTTTTGACTTCGTAAAATACGATGATTATGATGCCTTTCCCCTTCAAAATACAGCACTGTATCCACCATATGCTCCAAGATTCGCGGCCCTGCAATTTGCCCCTCCTTTGTCACATGTCCCACTAAAAAGATAGCAATGCCCTTTGTTTTGGCTATGCGCATAAGCTCTGCTGTACATTCACGCACCTGCGACACACTCCCTGGTGCACTTGTCACCTCTGGATGAAAGACCGTCTGTATGGAATCGACAATAACAAATTTCGGCTGCACCTCATCAATCGTTTGATGTAAAAATTCAAGATTCGTTTCAGAATAGATATAAAGCTCTTGAGAAACTACTCCTAAACGTTCTGCTCGTAATTTTGTTTGACGAATCGATTCCTCTCCAGAAATATAAAGCACACGATGCTCCCTATTGGAGAGCAATGCAGAAACTTGCAGTAATAATGTAGACTTCCCAATCCCAGGGTCACCGCCAATTAATACTAGTGAGCCAGCTACAATTCCTCCACCTAAGACACGATTTAGTTCCCCCATCTCCGTTGCTACACGCGACTCTTCAGTAGCTTCAACCTGAATAATAGGCACTGCCTTTTGAGTAACTGTAGCGGAATGCTGAAATGCCCCACGTGGCCCTTTTGCAACAACCTCAACTTCTTCCACCATCTTATTCCATTCTCCACAGCCTGGACATCTGCCCATCCATTTAGCAGATTCATAGCCACAGCCTGAACAAACAAATTTTGTTTTTTTCTTTGCCAAGTTACGTTCACCTCGAATATTTGTTCTTATATAGTTATTGTACAGAAAAAAAGACAGCTTGGCACTTAAAGCCTCACTGTCTTAGAAAATTTATTTAGAAGTAGAAACCCCTTCTTTTTTCTTAACAATAAACTCGTTATTCACATAGTCAATAACAACATGATCTCCTTTTTCTACATTACCTTTCAGTAATTCTTCCGATAATCGGTCTTCTACTTGTTTTTGTAATGCACGACGTAGTGGACGAGCACCGTATTGAGGGTCATAGCCTTCCTCAGCAATTTTTTCAAGCGCTGCATCTGTTAGCTCTAACGAAATATCCTGCTCTTTCAAGCGTTTTGTTAATGCCTTGCCCATCATTGCAATAATTTCTTTTAAATGCTCTTTTTCTAATGAGTGGAAAACAATCATCTCATCGATACGGTTTAAGAATTCTGGACGGAATGCCTTTTTCAGCTCTTCCAGCATTGTCCCCTTCATATCTTTATGCTTCGTATCTGTGCCGCCTACATTGAAGCCAAGGCTCTTTTGATATTTCAATGCATCTGCACCAACGTTTGAAGTCATAATTACCACTGTATTACGGAAATCAACTGTACGCCCCTTTGAATCTGTTAAGCGTCCATCCTCAAGCACTTGCAATAGAATATTGAAAACATCAGGATGTGCCTTTTCAATTTCATCTAGCAATACAACAGAATATGGTTTACGACGAACTTTTTCTGTTAGCTGACCGCCATCATCAAAGCCTACATAGCCTGGAGGTGAACCAACTAAGCGTGAAGTCGAATGCTTCTCCATATATTCAGACATATCGACACGAATCATTGCATCCTCATCACCAAACATCACTTCAGCAAGCGCTCTTGCTAGCTCTGTTTTACCAACCCCTGTTGGTCCTAAGAAGATGAATGAGCCAATTGGACGTTTAGGGTCTTTTAAGCCCGCTCTTGCACGGCGAATCGCACGAGAAATAGCTTCTACTGCTTCTCCTTGCCCCACAACACGTTTGTGTAACTCTTCTTCAAGATTTAATAATTTCGAAGATTCCTCAGAGGCAATTTTCGACACTGGGATTCCTGTCCACATCGATACAACTGCCGCTACATCATCTACAGTTACTTGTGATTCAGCTTTGCCCTGCTCTTCTTTCCAATTTTTTCGCGTTGCTTCAATTTCATCTTTTAGCTTTTGCTCTGTATCTCTTAACGCTGCCGCCTTTTCAAATTCTTGACCCGATACGGCTGCATTCTTTTCAGAACGAACATTTTCAAGCTTATCTTCAAGCGCTTTTAAATTTGGTGGCACTGCAAAAGAACGTAGGCGTACTTTAGAACCAGCCTCATCAATTAAGTCAATCGCTTTATCTGGTAAGAAGCGGTCTGAAATATAACGATCACTCATTTTAGCTGCCGCTTCAATTGCTTCATCCGTAATTTTCACACGGTGATGTGCCTCATAGCGATCACGTAAGCCTTGAATAATTTGAATCGCCTCTTCTACAGACGGTTCATCCACTTGGATTGGTTGGAAACGACGCTCTAATGCGGCATCCTTTTCGATATATTTACGGTATTCATCTAATGTTGTTGCACCGATACATTGCAGTTCACCACGAGCTAATGACGGCTTTAAAATATTCGATGCATCTATTGCACCTTCTGCACCACCTGCACCAATTAATGTATGCAATTCATCGATAAATAAAATAATATTGCCAGCCTGGCGAATTTCATCCATCACTTTTTTCAAGCGGTCTTCAAATTCACCACGATATTTTGTACCTGCAACAACTGTCCCCATATCCAATGTCATCACACGTTTATCTCGTAAAGTTTCTGGCACTTCATTATTAATAATTTGCTGTGCCAGCCCTTCAGCAATAGCTGTTTTACCAACACCTGGCTCACCAATTAATACAGGGTTATTTTTTGTACGGCGTGATAGCACTTCAATTACGCGTGTAATTTCCTTGCTTCGGCCAATAACAGGGTCTAAAGAGCCTTCGCGTGCAATTTGCGTTAAATCACGTGCCAAGCTATCTAATGTTGGTGTATTTGCTGCTTGCGTCGCTTGCTGTCCAGATTGTGCATTATCATTATTGCCTAATAACAATAATACTTGCTGACGTGCTTTATTTAAGCCTACACCTGCATTATTTAAGACACGAGCTGCTACACCCTCGCCTTCACGAATGAGCGCTAATAATAAATGCTCTGTCCCAATATAGGAATGACCTAATTTACGTGATTCATCAACTGAAAGTTCAATAACCTTTTTAGCGCGTGGTGTATAGTGAACAATCGGTCCAACATCCTCTTTACCTTTGCCAACTAATTCTTCAATTCCCGCTTCAATTCTTTGAGGACTAATATCAATAGCTTCCAACGCTTTTGCAGCAATACCGCCGCCTTCACGTATAAGCCCCAATAAAATATGCTCTGTCCCAATGGATTCGTGCTTCCAACGAATAGCCTCTTCCTGAGCAAGCTGTAATACTTTTTGCGCGCGTTGTGTAAAACGATTAAACATCATATAAATCCTCTCCTTTTCCACCATTCATAGGCTTATTCGTATATTGTTGAGCTAACAGTGCTTCTCGCAGCATTTTCGCTCGTACACGGTCGCGTTCAGCAGGTGGTAGTGCCTCACCTGCATAATGTTGTAAAAATGCTGGTTGCATACTTACAACACATTCATTTAAAGCTGTTGCTGAAATCCCTTTAATCAACTGTAAATCTACACCTAAACGGACATTGGATAGACAAGTTGCTGCCTCCTCACTTGTTAAAATCCTTGCATGTGTAAGTGTTCCTAAAGCTCGATAAACTCGATCCTCTAAGGCAAGGTTTGCCTTTTCCATCAACTTACCTCTTGCATGCCGTTCTTTTTGTATAATTTTTTCAGCAACACTTTGTATATCTGCTAAAATATCCTCTTCTGTCTTGCCAAGTGTAATTTGGTTAGACACTTGATAAACATTTCCTAAATTTTCGCTTCCTTCACCATATATGCCTCTTACCGTCATACCTAGACGTGTCATGGCATTAATAATTTGATTCATCTGCCCAGTTAGTGTAAGCGCAGGTAGATGCATCATCACGGATGCTCGAAGCCCCGTACCAATATTGGTTGGACAGCTTGTTAAATAACCAAAGGTATCTCGAAATGCATATGGTAAAGATTTTTCTAAAATACGATCAATTTTATTTGCCTGTTCATAGGCACGTTGAAGCTGAAAACTTGCTGTCATACACTGGATGCGTAAATGGTCCTCTTCATTCACCATAATGCTAACGGATTCATCTTCAGAGAGAAGAATGGAGCCCACCTTCTCCTTTTTAGCAAGCTGTGGACTAATTAAATGCTTCTCGACAAGAATTTGACGTTGCAATGGTGTTAAATCTTTTATTGCAAAATATGCATAATCATGTTGAAGATTTGAGCTATCGCTTATAGCATGTGTAACTGCTTGCTCCACCTGTAATGCCTCGTTCTCAGAGAAAACAAGTGGGAAGCGATAACCATCTAAATTTCGAGCAAGGCGAATTCGTGTGCTAATGACAATATCTGAATAATCGTCCTCAACACGCATCCACGTTGGGGTCGCACGCTCTAAAAACGATTCAATCATCATGACACATCACCACCTTCAAATTGTAGTTGCTTCTCAAGCTCCTTCACTTCATCTCGAAGCTTTGCTGCCTCTTCAAATTGCTCTTCATCTACGGCTAATTTCATCCGTTTTCGAATATCTTCAATTTGCTTTTTAATAACATATACATTGCTATGTGCGCCGGGCATTTTCCCAATATGTTGTGGGCCTGCCTGTATACGATTAAAAAGCTTCGGTAAATGCTCGTTAAAGGCGTCATAACAGCTTGGGCAGCCAAATTTACCTTCTTTTAAAAATTGCTTATAGGTAAAGCCACATTGTGGGCAAGTTTGCTGTGGTGGTGGCGTCTGCTGCTTTTCCCCCACCTTCTGCCATGTCGGTGAGCCAAACCAGTTAGACAATAGCTGTTGAATGGAGATAGGCTCTTGTTTAAATTCTGCATGAAATGGATGGAATTGTGAGGCGCAGACGTCACAATAATGGTGCTCCACCTTTTGCCCATTTTGAACTTGTGTTACAGTAACTGTTGCATTACGTTGTTGACAATGTTCGCATATCATTTCCATCACCTCACTATTTTTGTTGTTCGTATTTTATTGTTGTCAGCATCGCTCGTAAGATTTTAGCCCGAATGCTATCTCTTAACGGAAGATGTAAATCAATTGTTGAGCGATCAATTGCTGCTAACATTAATTTCGCTTCTCGTTTTGAAATTACCTGCTCATCAATAAGCCGATAAATTAAATCTTCTGCCATCGTTTGCGATGCTCCATCCTCAATTTGCTTAAGAACATCGTCAATCAAATCAATATGTGAATTCGCACGGACACGTAAAATTCGAATGTATCCACCACCACCACGTTTGCTCTCAACAAGGTAACCCCGCTCAGCAGTAAATCTTGTGTTAATAACATAATTTATTTGTGATGGTACACATTGAAATTTATCAGCAATTTCACTACGCTTTATTTCAATATGCCCTTCCCCACCTAATTCAAGTACCTGCTTTAAGTAACCTTCTATGATGTCTGATATATTACGCATTTTAGGAATACACCTCGCTTACTTCACTGACTTTGACTATCTTTGACTTTCTTTGAGTATATTATACAAAACGCTTGAAAATAATTGCAATTAATTCGCCTATAGAAAATAAAAAAAGCTGCTCAAGCGCTTTACAATGCAGAATTTTAGCTACTATTACATATGCTTGATCAATTATTCGTACATATAATGTACCCTTTTTGGCTATCAAAAAAACGCAAGCATATGCAACTAGCATATACTTGCGCTTATAAAAATTATACCCAACGACCTACAATTGGATAACGCCAAGGCTCATCAGACAAGGCTTTTACAATACCGATAATTGGTACAATAAATACCATAATACCGAAAATAATTAAAAACGGTAAGCCTATTAAGACAAAGCTTAATACACCAGCAATGGTTAGTAACACAGCCATCACAATTTGGAACAACAATGCCTGAATGGAAATAGCCTTTACTTCCTCATCTGAGCTAATTAGGAAAAAGATAATCGGTACTAACCATGGCGCAAAAAATGCACTTGCGTGTATGATGACTTTAGACCATTTACTCTCCATACTATATATCAATCCTTTCTTGATGCTTTATTTATGTTTTTATGTACTACTATCTACGGAACTATACCCTTAATAGTTTCATATTAAATAAGAATTTTAAAATTTTTTTGAGAGGTAGTGATAGAAAATGGAATTTAACAGCACATTAGCAAATGAATATGAAAAAGGGATTCGACGTACACTCCCAAGCTATGATGCAATGCTTCGTTTAATACAAACCTTTTACTACTCTGCATTACCTGAAAAAGCTGAGCTATTAATTGTAGGAGCAGGAAGCGGCAACGAAATTTTACAGCTTGCTGAACAAAGACCTCATTGGTCCTTTGTTGGCATTGATCCATCTGAATCTATGCTTCATGTGGCAAAGGAACGTTTGAAATCTTTATCAAATGCAATATCATTCCATCAAGGTACAATACTCAATACCACATTACCTTCCATGCAGTATGATGCAGCTAGCTGTGTACTCGTCCTTCATTTTATTCAGGACTATAAAGAAAAGCTAACTACATTAACAGCAGTAGCACGTTATTTAAAGCCTGGCGCACCATTTGTTCTTGTTTCAAAGTATGGACAACAAGGTACAGTAGAAACAGAGCTACAATTTGATTTATGGCGTGCCTATTGGTTACAGCATACAAAGCTATCTGCCAAAGATGTAGCAGAGATGGAAAAATCCATCCGTGCTCTATCATTTATGAGGGAGGAAGAGATTGTAACATTGCTTCAGCAAGCAGGCTTTACAAAACCTTCTAGATTTTTTGCCACTACTTTATTTGGTGGTTGGGTATGCTTTAAAGAGGAACATTAAAATTTCATAGTTAAAAACTTGAGGTGAATGCTGTGATACGCACCATTGGAATTACAAAACAACAACAATTACTTAAAGACTTCCCGCTGGAGGTCATCCGACAACAAGAGTTTGAATGGTATTGGGTTGATTTTAATTGCCCTACCATTGAGGAAGAATCATTATTAGAAACATTCTTTCATTTCCATCCACTCGCTATTGAAGATTGCTTACTGCGGTTACAGCGTCCAAAGCTTGACTTTTATGACGACTTTCATTTTTTTGTTATTCATCGACTCAATGAAGAAACATTAGCTGCTGAGGAGGTCAATATTTTCACTTCCAATAAATTCATTGTGACATTCCATAAAAATCCTGCTCCTGAAATCGATAAGGTGCAAAAGATGATGGAACAACAGTCAAAAAACTGGGAACGTGGAACAATTTACTTAACATATCAAACAATCGATAAAATCGTTGATAGTTATTTCCCACTTGTTTATAAAATTGAGGATCACTTAAATGCACTTGAAGACGAGCTTACATATCAAAGCAATGTAAATGCCATGAAGATTGTCTTTGAATTCCGCAGTGACTTGCTCGATTTAAGACGTACTATTTTACCAATGCGTGACCTTTTATATCGGGTATTGAATTCTTATCGATTTTCACTAGATAAATCTGAGAGAGCTTATTTTGGAGATATCTACGATCATCTACTTAAACTAACAGAGATGGTGGAATCTAATCGAGAGCTGACTGCGGATATGCGTGATAGTTATATGGCTATGAGCTCAAGTCGCATGAACGGCATTATGATGACACTAACCATTGTTTCAACAATCTTTATCCCTTTAACATTTATTGCTGGCGTTTATGGCATGAATTTTGATAATATGCCTGAGCTACATGGGCGATATAGCTACTTTATTGTACTTGGTATTATGATTATTACCGCAATCTTAATGCTCATTGTCTTTAAGCTAAAAGGCTGGTTTAAATTATTTAAACCTTAAAAATTAAAAAGTCTGCTCGTTTTTGTTTTAACGAGCAGACTCATAATACACTAGTATGGACCACGGTCATCAATTTTATTTTCACCCTGCTGTGGGAATAAAAAGTATGCTAGCACTCCTGACCCTAATGTTGCGCAAATCGTAATTAATAATTGCTCAACGTCTGGTACTTCAGCATAATAGTTACGCAGCATATAAACAGAGCCGATTGCTACAATAACCATCACTGGAATAACAAATTTAAAACGCTTTTTCTCCATAAAATACCTCCTCCAATCTTTTTTATATACCGTTCTACTACCATAAACAGTTCGTATTTTACAGGTTTCCCATACTAAATTCAAATTTCCTTTGCTGGCAATATAAACAAATAGGCAAGTAAAAAAATAAAGAAATAAACCAAATTTATAACCAAATATCCAACAAAAAATAGTAAAATAGATTTAATACCATATGTTGATAAATGACAAAAGTATATTTGATGTTTAATTATTATAGATATTAAGAATGGAGCAATCAATAATGAGTTGGTTTACAAAAAATAGTAGTCCAAGCTACTCAGTTGTTTTAACGCCTGAAAATTTTAAGGGGACTGTACAATTGGAGGTTTCCAACCATCCAATTCTTCAAAAACAATTACAGCTTTTAAATTTAACAATTGAGGATTTAGCGATTATTAAGCAATTACAGCCATTAGCAAAAGACTTGATTCCAACAATGGTGGAGCAATTTTACGCAGCGATTAGTTTAAGTCAAGATTTACTTGATATTATTAATCGAACATCCCATATTGATCGTTTAAAAATTACACTTCATAAGCATTTAAGTGATATTTTTGAAAGCCATATTAACAGCGCTTACATTCATGAACGAAAAGCTATTGCCGAGGCTCACGTTCGAATTGGCTTGCAATCAAAATGGTATATTGCATCCTTCCAATCACTCACTACCACATTTGCAAATTTTGTGAATGACCTTGATATTTCAAAGCATGATGCAATCCGTGCTATTAATGCTTTTAGTAAAATTATTAATTTAGAGCAGCAGCTTGTTATCGAGGCATATGAAAAAGAAGAAGAGCGTATTCGCAAAGCGACAGATGAAATGAAACATGCCCTTGTCACAACTATTCAAAGTACGGCTGAGGAGTTGAACTCGATTAGTGAGGAAACAGCAGCCTCATTATTAGTGATTTCCTCTCAAACAGATGATATTGCAGTGGCAACAAAGCAGGGCTTAAACTTCGTTGCAGATACACAGGAAAAGTCAAGACGTGGGCAACAACAGTTGCAAGAACAAAATAATTTAATACAAGTTATTTTACAAAGCGTTAATAGCCTTGACGTGACAATGACCCAGCTGCGTACATCCTCTCAAAAGATTTCTGAAATTGTTGGGCTTGTCACAGGCATTGCCGATCAAACAAATCTATTAGCCTTAAACGCATCTATTGAAGCGGCTCGTGCAGGAGAACATGGCAAAGGCTTCGCAGTTGTAGCAGAGGAAGTTCGCAAGCTTGCAGAAGAAACAAAAAATGCCGTACAAAATGTTTCGCATCTTATTAAAGAAACTGAAAGCAATATTACAACAATGTCGAATTCTGTGCTAAATGTTGATGAAAAAATTCAACATAGTGTTGCTACCCAAGGAAATTTATCGAAATCGTTTAATGATATTGCTGACGCTGTCGCAGGTATTCAACAGCAATATATGAATACATCGAGGGATATTTCAGCGATTTCTAATTTAATTACTGAGCTATCACAAGGGGCTACACTTGTTTCTTCATCATCTGATTCACTGATTAATGTAGTCAATGAACTAAATATCTAGCAAAAAAAGGGGAACATCACTATTGTCAGTGAAGTTCCCTTTCTATTTAATGAGGCAAAGCACGCTTTTGTTTACGGTGCTCGCGTCTTGCTGGCCCTGTTTCAAATAAGCGCTTCTCCTCATCTGTTTCAGGATAAATAGCAGGCACTGGTGTTGGTTTTCCTTTTTCGTCTACTGCCACCATCGTTACAAATGATTCTGTTGTTAGCTTTTCTTCTCCCGTTTCTATATTGCGAGAAATAACGCGCACATAAACCTCCATGGAAGAACGTCCAGTAGAGGATACAATACTTTCTATTTCAAGAATATCTCCTACATGTGCTGCGGATAAAAAGTCAACTGAATCAATTGAAGCTGTTACTACCTGTCCTTTTGCATGCTTCATTGCTGTAATAGCAGCAATTTCATCAATATAGGCTAACACTCTTCCACCAAAAATGGAGTTGTGGTAATTTGTATCTGGAGGTAATACGAGACGTGATTGAACCGTACGTGATTGGCTCATGGGTACAGCGTTGTTTGTCATAGTTCTAGTAACTCCCCTTCATGTATATTCTGTCGTCATCGTATCGCAGAAAAAGTGCTGATGCAAATTTAGAACGACTTTTTCATCGTAACAAATTTCATATCTGTCATTTCCTCAATCGCCCATTTAATACCTTCGCGTCCATAACCACTCATCTTTACACCACCGTACGGCATATTGTCTACCCTAAAGGTTGGAATATCATTAATAATGACAGCACCTGCCTGTAGCTCCTCTGCTGCGTATAGAGCGTCTGATAGTATATTCGTGTAAATTCCTGCATTTAAGCCAAGGTCTGAGTTATTAACAAGTCGAATAGCGTCGTCTAATGTTTCATATGAAACAATTGACACGATTGGTGCGAATGTTTCCTGACAAATAATTTTCATATCCGCCTTTACATTTGTCATAACAGTTGGCGTTAAAGTACGCTCCGTAAAGACACCACCTGTTGCCATAACAGCACCTTGTGCTTGAGCCTCCTCAATCCATCCCTTTATTCGTTCAATCTCGTTTGGATGGATCATGGCACTAACATCCGTATTTTTATCGAATGGATCACCTACGACAAGCTTTTTAGTTTCTTCTACAAACGCTTTTGTAAATTCATCAATAATCGAGGCGTGTACATAAATGCGCTGTAATGAAATACATACTTGTCCGGCAAAGTTAAATGCCCCACCTACACAGCGTTTAATAACTTTATCGATTGGTGTCGATGGTTCAACAATTACTGCTGCGTTGGAGCCAAGCTCTAATGTTACCTTCCGCAAGCCTACTTTTTCTTTTATACCTAAGCCAACCTTACCGCTACCTGTAAATGTTACCTTTTTAACATATGGATGTGTAATAAGCGTATCACTTAATTCACCACCACTGCCTGTCACTATTTGTAACGCACCATCTGGTAAGCCTGCCTCTTTAAAAATCTCTGCCATTGTCAGGGCACTTAATGGCGTTTGTGTCGCTGGCTTTAACACAACTGTATTCCCTACTGCAAATGCTGGACCTAATTTATGCGCTACTAAATTAAATGGAAAATTAAATGGCGTAATAGCTGAAATAACACCTAATGGCTCTCGCTTTGTCCAGCCAATATAATCTCCTGCTCCCGGTGCTGCATCCATTGGTACAGTTTCACCTTTCGCTTGCTTAGCACCTTCTGCCGCAAATTGATATGTTGCAATGGTACGTTCAACTTCAGCTAATCCTGCCGTTAAAGGTTTCCCTGCCTCTAATGCTAAAATCTCTGCAAACTCCTCTTTGCGTTGTCGCATAATGTCGACTACTCTATATAATATTTCGGCACGCTCATAGGCTGTTGTCTTTTTAAATGTTTGAAATGTCCGTTGTGCACCTTCGATAGCTCTCTCCACATCTTGAATGGATGCCTTTGCTACGTGGGCAACAACATCTCCACTATATGGAGATATTAGCTTATAGCTATCCTCCGTAGCCTGCCATTGACCATCTATCCATAGTTTTGTTTCCTTCATCTTTCCATGCACCTCCAAATAATCAAGTTCTTCTTTATTTTATCATGAAGAACTAGAATTAGATGCTATGGCGGCTGCACTAACTGCTGCCATCATCGCTGCTTGCTGTGCCTGAATTAATAATTCTATGGAGGCCATCATTGTCATCGACAACGATTGTTGTACATTTGCTATATCGTAAATAGCAATTTGCACAGCCATAAAGAGCACGAACTCACGATGCCATTTTAATAATTTTAAACTCTTTAATTCATGGTACAAGTCAATAATATCCTGAAGCTGTGTTTGATTAAGATCAAGTATTGCTAAAAATCCAAGTAGAGGGTAATGCATAGTCTTTACTTTTGTCTGTTGTTTTTTGAATGTATCACGGATCGCTACAACGCTTGCTACTAGCTGATGATCATATTGCGGAGATAGCAGCGTTAAAACTTGTGAAAGCCATTGCAGGTCATTACCAGTTGTAAATCTATATGTTCGTAATTCTTTATAGTAACGATTCATTGTATCTGCGCGTAGCTCAATATCGTCAGATGGACTGCTCAATAAAATCGCATAAGGAATGTCCTCATAAGATGTTAAAAATGGATGATGCTTACGAATTGCATCAAATAAAGCTCTAGCCTTTTGAGCATGCGTCTTTTTCTCATATTCGTTCTCCGTTAAAAACTGTGCACCAATAAAGCTAAAATTGCCACTTCTGAATTTTGCCTCTTTTAAAATATTTACATTTGTTAATAAATCCTTAACTGCCTTTTCTGCATCCTCCTGCTCCATTAAATTTGCAGCGATGCTATAGCCAACCGTTGTTCGTAAAGGGGACATCCATGAGCTCTGCTTCTTCATTTCCTGCAATACTGCTTTATACTTATCTGCATCAAATGTTTTTCCTGAAGCTAGAAATGTACTAGCAATGGCTAAAATAATCTTGCGATCAACTGTCCAACCAGCAGCTTTTGATATATTCTCAACTGTATTTGTCAATTGATTTTCAATCATCACGTAATCCATTATTGGTCACTCCTTTTCTCAATTTACGTTACATAACGCTAGAAAGATTCACTTTCTTGTAACAATTAACATAAAAAGTAAACTTAATTTAATATATGTTACCTGATTTATTTGGTTTAATAAGGAATATCAACAGCATAAAGTGAACCTTCAATCAGTGAAGGTCTTACAACCTGTTCATACAGGATAAAAGGGAGATGTTTACGTTGATCGCAAAAACCACTAAAAAGTTATTATTTACAGTGACTTTAAATGAGCGCTTTCAGTTATTTTTATCTTTACGCAACTCGCCGAAGACCATCGCATTACATAGCCTCTTCTCTAAAAGCTAAAGATGTACATACAATAAAAAACAGCGGCATATCTTGCTGCCGCTGTCCCATATTTTATTCAATTAACCCTAGCTCTTGTAGCTCCTCTGATGAAAATGCCCTCGATCTTGTTAAAAAGCGTTTCCCTTCTACACCCTCTAATGAAAACATTCCACCCCTGCCATCAACAACATCTAAAATAATTTGGGTATGCTTCCAGTAATCATATTGATTTTTATGCATATAGAAGGGCGTACCGCCTATTTCCCCAAGGCATACATCCTGATCGCCTAATAGTAATTCACCCTCTGGATAACACATTGGTGATGAGCCATCACAGCAGCCTCCAGATTGATGAAATATAATAGGACCATGCTTTTCTTTTAATGAATCGATTAGTGCCAGTGCTTCTGCTGTAGCTAATACTCGTTCAACCACACCTATGCACCTCCCTATCAATTAGAAGAAGCCAAGTTTGTTTTCGCTATAGCTAACAAGTAGGTTTTTCGTTTGTTGGTAATGAGCTAGCATCATTTTATGGTTTTCACGGCCGACACCAGACATTTTATAACCGCCAAATGCAGCATGTGCAGGATAAGCGTGGTAACAGTTTGTCCAAACACGCCCTGCTTCAATACCACGACCAAAGCGGTAGGCTGTATTCATATCTCTTGTCCAAATACCTGAGCCTAAACCATATAATGTATCATTAGCGATTTCTAATGCTTCCTCTTTCGTTTTAAACGTTGTTACTGCAACAACTGGTCCGAAAATTTCCTCTTGGAAAATACGCATTTTATTATGCCCCTTGAAGACAGTTGGTTTAATGTAGTAGCCATTTTCAAAGCCTTCGCCTACATTATTTTTCTCCCCTCCAATTAGACATTCAGCACCTTCCTGCTTACCGATATCTAAATATGAAAGAATTTTTTCCATTTGCTCGCTTGAAGCCTGTGCACCCATCATTGTATTTGGATCAAGTGGGTTACCAACTTTAATAGCCTCTACACGCTGTAAAACACGCTCCATAAATTTATCGTAAATGGACTCCTGAATTAGGGCACGAGAAGGACATGTACATACTTCCCCTTGGTTTAGCGCAAATAATACAAAGCCTTCTACTGCTTTATCTAAGAAGGAATCATCTTCATCCATAATATCCTCAAAGAAGATATTTGGGGATTTACCACCTAATTCTAATGTTACAGGAATAAGGTTTTGAGAAGCATATTGCATAATTAAGCGACCTGTTGTCGTTTCACCTGTAAAGGCAATCTTGCCAATACGTGGATTAGATGCAAGCGGCTTCCCAGCCTCTAAGCCAAATCCATTGACAACGTTTAAGACACCCGGTGGTAATAAATCTTCTATTAACTCTAACAGCACCAAAATCGATGCTGGTGTTTGTTCTGCTGGTTTTAATACAACACAATTTCCAGCCGCAAGCGCTGGTGCAAGCTTCCACGTAGCCATTAAAATTGGGAAGTTCCATGGAATAATTTGACCTACTACTCCAATTGGCTCATGGAAATGATAGGCAACTGTATCGTTATCAATTTGGCTTATTGAACCATCTTGGGCACGTAAAGCACCAGCAAAATAACGGAAATGATCAATCGCAAGAGGAATATCTGCATTTAATGTTTCACGTACTGCTTTACCATTATCCCATGTTTCGGCAACGGCTAGCTTTTCTAAATTTTGCTCAATACGGTCTGCAATTTTAAGTAAAATGTTTGCACGCTCTGTCGGTGACGTTGTTCCCCATGCCTCTTTAGCTGCATGAGCTGCATCAACTGCGAGTTCAATATCCTCAGCTGTGGAACGTGCTATTTGTGTAAAAACTTGTCCGGTAACAGGAGTAACATTATCAAAGTATTGACCTTTCACTGGGGGTGTCCATTCGCCACCAATATAATTGTCATACTTCTCTTTGAATTGAACTACCGATCCTTCAGTGTTTGGAAATGCATAAACCATTTTACTTCTCCCCTTTACACAATTTAATGAGAATCATCTACAAAAAACATTATTTTATATCGAAATAACAATATTTTTATAGAAACCCTCTCACCTATTATATTGTCAGAAACAAAAAATAATTTCAACTTTTCCGAAAAAAATTCCATCTAATTTATTTTCATTAGAAAAGCTTCTAGCATTCACGTTCTCCATAACGTTAAGGTATACTTAAATTAATATAAAATATAGGAGAACAATATGCGTATTAATAAATATTTAAGTGAAACAGGCATTATATCTCGCCGTGGTGCGGATAAATGGATTGCTGAGGGGAAAGTAACGATTAATGGAGAGCTTGCTACAGTCGGCAGTCAAGTTGAGGCTGGTGATATTGTTTGTGTTGATGGAAAAGAGGTAAAGAAAGAACAACAGCTTGTTTATATTGCCCTTAATAAGCCTGTCGGCATTACCAGTACAACAGAGCGTCATATTAAAGGAAATGTCGTTGACTTTGTCAATCATCCATTACGTATTTTCCATATTGGAAGGCTTGATAAAGAATCTGAGGGATTATTATTATTAACCAATGATGGGGATATCGTTAATAAAATTTTACGTGCTGAAAACCATCATGAAAAAGAATACATTGTGCAAGTTGATAAATCGATAACAGAGCACTTTATTAAAAAAATGAGTGCAGGTGTCAATATTTTAGATACAACAACATTACCTTGTCATGTTGAAAAAATATCAGACAAAGTCTTTAAAATTATTCTGGAGCAAGGCTTAAATCGTCAAATACGCCGAATGTGTTCAGCACTAGGCTACTCTGTGAAGCGCCTACAGCGAATTCGTATTATGAATATTAAGCTTGGTAATTTAAAGGTTGGGCAATGGCGTGATTTAACAGATAAAGAACGAGCAGAATTATTTAAACTACTCAACTACACACCGAAATAAGCTATTAAAGGGGAGGTGCGAGGACTATGATTGCTATTCGCAGCACTGCACAACTAACAGGAGTACGAATTAGTGGCGATTTTTGGGACTTAGATGAACTAGTAAATGCTATTTATAAGGTAACTGGGGATGAAAATAAATACTATGATTATCAAGGTCCTCGGCTACGTATTTTAAGTGTTTGCTATAAGCTAAGACATGCTGTACTTGGTGAGCATCATTTAGAGTTTGTGAATAATGGACTGAATAAAAATGTTCTGACACAGCATGAGTTAATCTTCCCAAATAAAAATGCCTATTTTGCAGCAGAAATACTATGGCCTGAAATTATCTTTAGTGCAATTGCCTTAAATGATTTTATTCATCTGCATCAGCAGTTAAATAATTCATCTATGTGGGATTATGACATCGCTACTATTCGTAAATTTCAAGCAGCTATTGCGGATTGTCTAGAGCAAGAAATTAATGATGAAGACTATGAAGTATTTTTAAAAATGCTTCACACTAAACATCCATTAACTTTTCGTTATGCCACACAATATGTCGATGTGCTAAATCTAGAATATCTCCAATTAAGCAAGGAGGAGCGTAAAGCTCATTTAGCTGCATTTGCAGTGCGTTTAATGATCGAGGACCATGAATATGCAGCATTAAAGGCACAGCTAATGGACGCAGCTATTACCACAAAACAACCATTACACAATATACAAATTCAACTTAGATACCCAGAAGAAATATTATGGTAACAAGCTATCATAATAGAAATCCATCAAAATGCTGATGGATTTTTATTGTGGTTCACCTATTTAATTGTTTTATAAGCCATTTTATAAATGACTTCCTGATGCTGCGGATAAGCTGCCAATAGCTCCTCCTGTGTAAACAATTCAAAATCCTCAAAATCAAAGCCTGGGGCAACCATGCATCCAACTAAGCTAAATGTCTGTGCTTCGTCGACAGATGAGCCAAAAATTGTATTTTTAGGCACAGCTATTTGTGGTACTTCCCCTGCCTCTATATTCAAGCCCAGCTTTTTTGCCTCATATGTGCCATCAGGGAAAATCATATGGACTGTAAGTGGACTACCTGCATGATAATACCATAGCTCATCTGATTGTAGCCGATGTAAATGCGATATATCCTGTGAGCGTAGCAAGAAATAAATACTTGTATAGATAGGTCTTTGCACAGCTCTTATAGCTATCTCATCTGAGGCACGAAAAGAGGATTTATAATAGCCACCTTCAGGATGTTCAGTTAGGTTTAATTGTTCAATAAAATATTGTGCTGAATACTTCAAAAAGCATCCCTCCTGTTCGTTACTTTACGCCACTAGGCTATCTATAGGCAAGACAAAAAGGACATCTCAAAAGTATTGAAATGCCCTTTTCTCATATTACAAGCCACCTAAATAAGCTGCTTTTACTTGTTCACTCTCTTGTAGCTCTTGCGCTGTACCTGATAAAACAATTTTCCCTGTTTCCAGTACATACGCTCGGTTAGCAACAGATAACGCCATATTAGCATTTTGCTCAACAAGCAAGACAGTTGTACCCTCTTTATTGACCTGTTCAATAATATTGAAAATATTTTTAACCATTAGCGGTGCAAGACCCATTGAAGGCTCATCCATTAATAATAGCTTCGGCTTTGCCATTAATGCACGCCCCATTGCAAGCATTTGTTGCTCACCGCCTGATAATGTACCTGATTGCTGCTTGCGACGTTCTAATAGGCGAGGAAATAGCTCAAAAACATGATCCATATCCTTTTTTATTCCTGCTTTATCATTACGCAAATAAGCGCCAAGCTCTAAGTTTTCCTCTACCGTCATATTGGCAAAAACACGACGACCTTCTGGAACATGAGAAATACCTGACTTCACAATTGTTTGAGCTGCCTTTCCTGCAATTGAGAAGCCTTCGTATTCAATAATGCCACCCTTTGGCTTCAACAAGCCTGACAATGTCTTGAGCAATGTACTTTTACCAGCACCATTCGCACCGATTAACGTAACAATTTCACCCTCGTTTACTTCTAAAGAGAGGCCCTTTAATGCTTGAATATTGCCATAATAAACATCTATATTTTGTACTTTTAGCATTAGCCGATAACCTCCTCACCAAGGTATGCCTCAATTACCTTTGGATTGTTGCGAATTTCTTCTGGTGTCCCGTCAGCGATTAATTGCCCGTGATCGAGTACATAGATGCGTTCACAAATCCCCATAACTAAGCTCATATCATGCTCAATTAGTAAAATCGTTAAGCCAAATTCTTTACGAATAAAAGCAATTAACTCCATTAAATCATGTGTTTCCTGCGGATTCATCCCCGCTGCTGGCTCATCCAATAGCAGCAGCTTTGGCTTCGCTGCAAGTGCACGAGCAATTTCTAAGCGACGCTGCATCCCATATGGTAAGTTTTTTGCTAGCTCATCCTTATAGACATCCAAGCCAAAGATTTTTAAAAATTCAATCGATTGGTTTTCCATTTCTGCCTCACCTTTAAAATGTGCTGGCAAACGGAAAATCGAAGACCACATCGTATGCTTCGCAAGCGAGTGATTGGCTACCTTTACATTATCTAATACAGATAGCTCTTTAAATAGACGAATATTTTGGAATGTACGGCTAATCCCTTTTTGCGTTACTTGATAAGGTGCAAGCCCATTTAATTTCAAGCCATCAAATGTAATTGTACCTTCTGTTGGTGTATAAACACCCGTTAACATATTAAAGCTTGTTGTTTTTCCAGCACCGTTCGGACCGATAAGCCCAACGAGTTCTCCTTTATTGAGGTACATATTAACGCCCTGTACCGCCTTTAAGCCGCCAAATTGAATACCCATATTTTCAACTTTTATAAGAAGGTTGTCAGTCATTATTTTGTACCTCCTTTTTTACCAAACTTAAATAAATCCGTAATTTCCTTTGTGCCCATTAATCCTGTTGGACGATAAAGCATCACAATAATTAATACTAAACTATAAATAATCATACGTGTTTCAGGGAAGTTTGCTAGATATGCTGATACAACCGTTAAGAAAATAGCTGCAATCACTGATCCTGAAAGACTTCCTAAACCACCAAGTACAACATAAATTAAAATATCAAATGACTTTAAGAAGCCGAATGTCGTTGGTTGGATAATATAAAAGTTATGTGCAAATATTGCACCAGCTAGCCCCGCAAAGAATGAGCCAATAACAAATGCCACAACCTTATAGTAAGTTGTATTAATACCCATCGCATCCGCTGCAACTTCATCCTCACGAATAGAAATACATGCACGACCGTGACGGGAATTTGTAAAGTTTGAGATCACTAGAATTGTTAATACAACACCAACGAATGCATATGTCCAGTTCGATAAATACTTAACCTGCATCCCTGCTGCACCACCGACATAATCCGTATTTAAAAAGATAATACGAATAATCTCTGCAAACCCTAGTGTCGCAATCGCTAAATAATCCCCTTTTAAACGTAATGTCGGAATCCCTACAATTAACCCTGCAATTGCAGCTGCAACTGCTCCTAATAGGATTGCTAGTGGGAATGGCAGCATTAGCTTCGTTGTAATAATAGCGGATATATATGCCCCAACCGCTAAGAACCCAGCATGCCCAATCGAAAATTGCCCTGTTACGCCAATAACAATATGCAAGCTGACAGCCAGCATAATATTAATACACATTGTAATCAGCATATTTTTATAATAGATATCAATTACTCCTGTTGTAATTAATAGCTGTACAACTGCATAGATGACTAACGCTATTACGGCATAGCCCCAGAAAACTTTAGACTTTTTCATAAAACCGCTCACCTACACTTTCTCACGGGCGTTTTTACCAAAGATACCCGATGGTCTGAAGATTAGGATTAAAATTAAAATAACAAATGCCGCTGCATCCCGCCATAATGAGAAGCCAAGCGCACTTACTAATGATTCCACAACACCAAGTAGCATACCGCCAACCATCGCACCAGGAATAATACCAATACCACCAAGAACGGCTGCAATAAATGCCTTCACCCCTGGAATAACCCCCATTAATGGATCAATCTTTGTATAATAAATACCAAAGATAACACCTGCTGCACCAGCTAATGCTGAACCAATGGCAAATGTTGCAGAGATTGTATTATCTACATTAATCCCCATTAAACGCGCTGCATCCGCATCGTGAGAAACGGCACGCATCGCTTTTCCAATTTTTGTTTTATGTACGATGAATTGTAAAAGAATCATCAATACAACTGCGACTGATAAAATTAAAATGGATGTACTACTAACTTGTACACCAAAAATATCCAATGATTTATTTTTAAATACTTCAGGATAGGCTGCTGGTTGCGCGCCTCTGAAGAAAATTGTTGTATATTCAATTAACAACGATACACCAATTGCTGTAATTAATGCAGCAATACGCGTGGCATTCCGTAAACGTTTATAGGCAATACGTTCAATTAAAACACCCATAATCGCACAGATTGTCATCGCCAATAACAATGCAGGAAAGAAGCCAAGCTCCCATCTAGCAATTGCATAGAAGCCGATAAATGAACCAATCATGAAAACATCACCATGAGCAAAGTTAATCAGCTTAATAATTCCGTATACCATTGTATACCCTAACGCGATTAACGCGTAGATACTACCTAGTGAAATACCATTCACAAGCTGCTGTATCCATTCCATATGCGTTCACTCCTTTTAATTTTCTGAAAATTGAAAAATAAGTGCATACATCTATAAAAATTTATGCTTCTCACTATAATTCTAGTAATCTACAGCATAAAAAAGGAAGGCGTGTTTACCCGCCTCCCCCTTACTTACAAAACATTAAGGATTAACTTTAGAGTTGAACACTTGTTTACCGTCTTTAAATTCAAGAACTGTTGCTGTTTTAATTGGGTTATGATCTTTGTCAACTGAGAAAGTACCTGTTACTAAAGAAAGATCTTTTGTGTCAGCTAATGCATCTTTAATTGCTTCTCCATCTGTAGAGCCTGCACGCTTAATTGCATCTGCAATGTAGTAAATAGAGTCATAACCAAGTGCATTAAATGCATCTGGTGCTTTGTCGCTATTTGCTTCTTTAAATGCCTTTACGAAATCTTGAATTTTTGGCTCTGGGTCTTCAGCAGAGTAGTGGTTTGTAATATATGTGTTATTCAATGCCTCTGCACCAGCTAATTCTACCAAAGTTGGTGAATCCCAACCATCAGCACCCATTAAAGGTACATCAATGCCCATTTCGCGTGCTTGCTTAACAATTAAACCAACCTCTTCATAATAACCAGGGATAAAAATAAAGTCTGGATTTGCTCCTTTAATACTTGTTAACTGTGTACGGAAGTCTGCATCCTTCGCTACATATGCTTCTTCAGCGACAACTTCCCCACCATTTGCCGTAATTGTTTCTTTAAATGATTTTGCTAAGCCTTTTGCATAATCAGATGCATTATCAGCAAAAATAGCTACATTTTTCGCCCCTAGCTCATTTGAAGCAAAGTTAGCAGCTACAATCCCTTGGAAAGGATCGATAAAGCATGTACGGAATGCATATTCGTTAACACTGCCATCCTCATTTACTGTAATATTTGGCGCTGTACCAGAGCCAGTAACAATTGGAATCTTATTGTCATTGGCAATTTGAACAGTTGCTACTGTATTACCTGAAGTGGCAGGTGCTAGCATAGCTACTACCTTATCTTGTGTAATTAACTTAATAGCCGCTGCAGTTGCCTCCGAGTTTTCAGATTTATTATCTACTTTAATTAGTTCAATTTTCTTACCATCAATACCGCCATTATCATTAATTTCTTTTACAGCTAATTCTGCACCTAGTCCGATAGAGGAACCGTAGGAAGCTACATTTCCTGAAAGCTCTAAGTTTGCACCGATTTTAATTGTGTCGCCGTCAGATGAACCGCCACCTCCTGATGAAGATGAGCCTCCGCCAGAACCTGAATCGTCGCCGCTACCGCAACCTGCCAGAACTCCAGCAAGCAATGATGATGCTACTAAAAGTGAACCGAACTTCTTAAGCTTTTTGCTCTCTTTCATAATTAAATTCCCCCTGAAATTTTTTCAAATATTAGATATTTCTGATAATTATAAACAATCAAACGCATTTCCTCAATAGCAAAAATAATTATTTATAACTATCTTAAATAAAATAAAAATAGTATTCATTTAAGCCTTTTACATTGTAAAACATTCTTTATATTTAGTCTAGTGTGATTTTTCAGTATAATTATTTTTTTACGAATTATCTATTAATTTTATTCATAAACTAGTACAAAATTATCATGCATACCAACTTATCATAAAAAATTAACAAGTAATACAAGAGTTACGATTTAATATAAACAGAGGGTGATGATTATTTCCCTGAAAATAATGATTAAAATACATCTAAAAAGCTTAGAGCAATGGAAGTCCAGCTCTAAGCTTTTTTTAAAACAAACACACAAAGGCGCTCATTAATATTTGTTTCATTTTCTAAATGAACCTCATGAAGTAATTCAAAAGGTGTGCCATGATGTAAAAATTGTAAATAATCATAGGGTGGGTAATATAAAATAATATGAATATCTCGCATTCGTCGCTCATAGGATTTCCAAATATTGTTAATAACTGTACGGAAAATATGAACTGAAAAAGGATTAAAAAAGAAAAAGACATTATCACGAGCTTTTACTTCATAAGCTTCAGCCATTGTATGAATAAACGAGATAGGTGCATGAGCATGTTTCTTTTGAAGATAGCTTTGCTTATTTTCCTCAGCCTCTGCATAAAAGCCAGCATCCATTTCTATGCCAATTGTTGGGATATGAAATTTATGATGTACGTAAATAGGCACGCGTCCTTTTCCACATCCCATATCAATAAAAACGGAGTGGGCTGGCATCTCATATACGGCAAATAATTGTTCTAACCCAATATATGGTGTTGGCTCATAGCGATGATAATGTGACAGCTTAGGGAATCCATATTGTTCTCCTACAGTATTAATCCGTAAATATTTATCAAACTGATGTTCATTCATAGAAAAGACTCCTCGGTAAAGAATGCTTTATTTTAGCATGAGAAAAGGCAATAACCATATCCAAACGCATTGGATATGGTTATTTTTTAGCGGCCTCTACGTTTAAATTTAACAACAAATAAGATTGCTAGGAGGAGTAATACTAAGGATACCGTTACTGTAAGTACTGTATTTTTATCAATAACAGTTGCTTGATTCGATGCTTCACCATTTGCACCTGGCATCCCCATTGGAAATCCATTTCCATCAGGACGTTGCATAGGTTCGCCATTCTGTCCTTCCCTGTTAAATGGTGGAACTTGTGCTGGATCAAAATCCTCTGGGAGCTGACTTGGATCAAAGTTTTCTGGCATAGCACCATTTTCATTAGGTGCTGGCATATTTGTCGTTGTAGCTGCCTCCACCACAAGCTCTCCTGATAGCTGCTTTAAAATAGAATCCGAGCGTTGTTTGGCAAACTCAGGTAGGCTATTTTCCCCTTCCACAGCCTCTAAAAACTGCTCTGTTGTTGAGAACTTAGTAGGGTCTGCCTCAACATAGGTTGTTAATAGCACCGCTAAATTTTTAGTGATGGATTGTATATACTCCTCTGTTAAATAAGTGGTTGCTATCTCCTCTAAATAGCTTTCATATTTCGCATGATACTCCTCATTCGCAAGTAAAGCATTAAGCAATGGCCGTTCCTCTAAAGTTGTGCCAGAAACAGGAGTTGTTATACTAAAATTAATAGCACTCTCATCTAATAGGTTGCCCGACATGCCCATTCCCATGTCAAAGCCGCCACCTCTTTGTTTATCTCTACCATCTGCCTGATCAGGTTGTTCATTATTTTGAGCAAATGGTCTTTGCCTATTAGTAGCAGCATTGGCTGGATTTTGATCATTTTCTCCACCCATTCTACCACCCCCAAAACCACCAACACCAAAGCCACCAAATGCTAGATTATAATCCCATGGAATAATAGAAAACACGCCATTTTGTTCATACAGGTAGTAATTATGCTTCGTCATTCCTTGGTAACTATCTAAATTTACAAGTGCCGTATTGACAGCAAAGTAACGTAGCATTTCATCCACATCAATGTATTTCTCAATATCTCCGCCATTATTAATAGTATCCAGCATTTCAATAAGCTTCGATTCATCAATATTGCCTTCATTTGTTTTTAAGCCAATACCTGTATAATCCGTAATATCATCACTAATATATTTTAAATCGCTGCCTGTTCCATCTGGCTTGAATAAAAAACCATCGTTCGTGCCATAGTTATTAGCTAAAAATGTTTCATCCACTGCCTCTACGCCTAAAAATAAGCCGCGTTCCTCACCATTGACCGTAACATACATATAAGAATGAGCTGGCGTTGGTAAGCCCATTTGCTCCATTAACTCATAGGAAATATATTCTCGCATCAATGTCGTATCACTATAATTATTATTTAAGTTTAATTTTTTCAAGCCATATAAGCTCTGTGCCCCATCATAATAATCAAAATCAATCTTTAAACTATAGCGATCAGAGTCACTATTCACAACTGAATTCAAAGATGAATTGCCCTTTGTGCGAATAGCAACATTTTCTACCTTCTTGCCATTCACTGTAATCGTTGCCTGCTTTAGCTCCTCATCTGCTGCATTTTCAAGCATATCAGCCCATTCTTCCTCTGCTATTTCAATATCAACCGCTGTTACTTTGTTTTTATTAAATACTATATTCTCATAAGAGAACTCGGTATTTTTCGTTGCAATGCCTATATGTGGAAGGACACCATATATCACAGCAAAGAGAAGAAGCAGTATTGTCATCCACAGATAGACAATTCGTGTTTTTATCATAGTCTGCACCTCTTTTATTATGCTGTGAAATTCCCATCATAGCTAAGCATAATGGCAGATTTAACCCCAGGCACTTTTGTTAGATGCTCCATTAGTTTGGCATCATTTTGCTTGATTCGAATTTCATAAGTCGTTTCAATTTCATCCGCCTGCATAATGGATTTTGATTTCAGGGCGAATTTTTTTGTTTGTGTAGCAATAATACGTTCTACCTCTGCATTCGCAAGCTCTTCCTCAAGCTTTACAATTAATAAATAAGGATTTTCTACAGTAATTTTATTAACAAATACAAGCAATACAAGCCCAATTAAGACAGCGCCAATAATCACTAAAGGAATAAAGCCTGCACCACATAAAATTCCAGAAACAATTGCCCAGAAAATATACACTAAATCCATTGGGTCCTTAATCGGTGTACGGAAGCGCACAATCGATAAGGCTCCAACCATCCCAAGCGATAACAGCACATTGGAGCTAATACCCATAATAACAAGCGCTGTTGCCATTGTCATAATAAGCAATGAAATATTAAAGGAATGTGAGTAAATCACACCATTAAAGGTTTTCTTATAAACCACATAAATAAAAAGCCCAATAAAAAATGCTACTACTAAGCCAATTATTGCATCAATCAATGAAAATGATGTTGTCTTTTCTAAAAAATTAGATTTAAAAATATCACTAAAATTTATTGTATCCATTGTTTATTTCTCCTTTAATATTAGTCGTACATACGACTAAGCTGATATTTTGAATAAGCCTCTGCACGCGTATCTACAGATTGCAGTAAATACTTGATAATATCTGGTAAATATTCATCATATTTTACCTCTAAAATAACAAGATTCGACTCTAACACATCCACCATCGGCAAGCCTGGATTAAACATATCTGTATTGCGTAAACTTGATTGCACCTTACTATCAAAAGTTACGCGCACATTACCAAATGGATAGATGTAGGCTTCTCGTTCATAATCCACTACTGTTGTTGGTCGAAGCTGGTTATAATACATCTCTTGATATAAATCTTGAATAAGCTCACGTTTATCCTTCTCCATCCATACTATATCTCCAATACGCATCTTTTCATACTCTGCTTGTGAGATGGCACATTTTGTTTTAAAGGTTAAATTATTGCGCTTACTCTTTCGCTCCAGATTAATAATGGCACTAGATTTACCATAGATGCGTACTCGATATTTATCGCGATTGATATAGCCCTCTTTTTTCTCATTGAGCACCTTATTGGCAAAATTATCGAAGTATGTACTACGAATTAAATATTTGCCAGCCTTGCCTGCATGCTTATCGAGCTGCATTACATATTGAAGCTTAGCCTTTAATAACGCATAATCTGGATAGGAGATTGCTTGCTTAATTTCCTTACGACCATTTGGGTTAAACGAAGTAACAATAGGCATATAGCTCACCCTTTCCTTTGTTCTGATATTGGTTATATAAACTACTATAAAGGGGCTGTGTGTCAGGCAGATGTCAGCCTGCTATTTTCTTTTCTTAAAGGAATTTGAAACATTTTCTTAATTTTTCCGTATAGAGAATAAAGATTGTATAGAGGGAGGATTTTAATGAGTCATAATAATGAAACAATAAATAAAAAAGGGCATAACCCCAATATTATAATTCCAATTTTCTTTGGGACAGGAATAGGTGCATTTATAGGATTAATCGCTTATGTAAAAGATTGGCTATAATTAATATAGTAAATAGTTTGTATCGTTTTCTTTTATTTTGCCGACAGCCATAAAAAGGCTACTACGCCCTTCTTATTGCGTAGTAGCCTTTTGTAATACTAATTCAAAGCATGTTCCAGATGGAGTGCTTTCGATTAAGCATAAATCACCGCCAATGGATTGTGCCATCATTTTACTAAGTGGTAGGCCTAAGCCTAGCCCCCTAACAGTATATTTTTTATTTTCACCACGATAAAAACGCTCAAAAATAAATGGCTGATCCTCTAGCGGGATACCCTTACCCGTATCCCTCACCATAATGGATAGCGTAGTTTCTTGATCCACAACAATCATTGTAATCGTGCCGCTGTCCATCGCCTGCTTAGCATTAGTGAATAGATTTGTAATGATTTGTTGGACACGCACAATATCTGCCTGTATCATTACAGTTTGCTCCAGTAAATGCAATTGTACATCTACACGCTCCTCTTCCTGCATCACATTCCACTGCATCACTGCATCACGTAAAAGCTTATTAGCATTCACAAGCTCCAGATTGACTGGAATAGCATCAACAGCAAATTGATTAAATGCCAGTAAATCACCAACCATTGTTTTCATCTTCATTGTTTCAACCATTGCCATATCAATAAATTCCATGGCATCCTGTCCTGTCACAACACCAGCTTGAACAGCTTGCAATAAGCCACTTATAGATGTTACAGGTGTTTTCAGCTCATGAGTCACACCTGCTAATAATTCCGTTCGTGTTTTCTCCAATTGCTCTAGCTTCTGTGCCATATTTTCAAAGGATGTTACAAGCTCATATACCTCTTTTTCCTTACTATCCTGAGGCAAAGCAATGGCATAATTGCCCTCCTGCACCTGCTTTGCGGCTTCCGCTACTTGTTTAATAGGATGTGCTAAACGCTTTGATAAAAAATAAATAGCAATCCAGCCTAACACCGCTAACGTCCCAATTAATAAGGCAAGCTGTCCATATGCTTGTTGAACCCTTGTTAGATTCTCTTTTTTCTCCATCACTAGCACCCAGCCGACAAGCTCGTTATTCGTTTCTATTTTTCGTTTCACAATATACTTGCTAGATGCCTGTTCCTCTGCTATTTCCTGTGTGCCTTCCTCCCCATCCAATAAGCTAGCAAAGTTTTTTGTGCTTTCTGGTGGTACAGGACGATTGCTTGTTAATAGATTGCCTGCTGTATCGACCACATATAAAACTGGATCAATTTCCCTCATATTAAAACGCTCTCGATCACCGATAAAGCCTGGAAAACCGTTTGGTCCAGATGTATCTGTTAAACGATAGACCGTTTCATCTGCTAAAAACTCCATCATTTCAAGGCGATTTTCAAATGTTGTATGACGAATCCACGCTGCAGAGATCAATGAAATAATCGCTAACCCTATAAAAAGTGTTAGTAAATAGCGGCTTGTCCAGTAATGGAGTAATGAAATGCGTTTATTTTTTTGAAACACTTAGCTGATACCCCAATCCACGTAGTGTCTTTATTTCTCCCTCTGCTTCATCCCATTCCTTTAATGCCTTACGTAGCCTCTTAATAGCTAAATCAACAGCTCGATCACTCCCCTCATATTCCCAGCCCCAAATATGCTCAATAAGCTGTTCACGTGTAAACGTTTGATTAGGATGGTCAGCTAAAAACAACAGCACCGATAAATCTCTTGGTGTTAACACGATTTCTTCCTCTCCTAAAAAAACCTGATGTGCCTTACTATCGATTTTAAGAGCTCCATAGCGCTTTATAGAGGATGTACCTAGATTCCCTGTGGCACGTCGTAACACTGCCTTTACCCTTGCTACAACCTCATCTGCTATAAAAGGTTTAGCAATATAATCATCTGCACCTTGCTCAAAGCCCTCTAAACGATTATTCACCTCACCTAATGCCGTTAACATAATAATTGGGCAAGCACTTAGCTCTCTGATTTCCTTTAAAATTAGCCAACCATTTTTCTCTGGCAGCATAATATCTAATAATACTAAATCTGGCTGTACCTCACGAAACATTGCTAATGCTTGACCACCATGAAAGCATTGTGTTACATCATAGCCTACTTTTTTTAAATAAACCGTTAAAACCTGACTAATTGCATACTCATCTTCCACTATTAATATATTTGCCACAGCCTCACTCACCTCACAATTAGTTTTTTCTATCAGTATAGCACTGAATAATGTCAGGAAAATGTCAACAGATATAGAGGCCATCTATTGACAATGCCTTTCCATGCCACTTATCATTGATTGCGAATGATAATCAATGATAATTCATTCAATTATTAACAATAAGGGGGGAAAAGCATGATTATTGTGACAAATCGTATTCAAGTAAAACCAGGTTTCGCAGCACGCATGGCTCCAAACTTTACAAAGCCAGGTCCTCTACAACAATTTGAAGGCTTCCATAAGGTAGAAGTGTTAATTTCAACGGACGATCCTACTTATGATGAAATGAGTGTAAACATGTATTGGGAATCTAAGGAGCATTTCCAAGCATGGCGCAATAGCGATGCATTTGCTGCAGCTCATCAACGTCCAAGCTCAGGCTCTGAGGGTGAAAGTCCAATTATCGGCAGCAAAATTGTTGTTGCTGAGCTAGTATCTTCCATTGAAGCTTTACGCTAGCAAACAGTTACTTAAATACTTATACATGATCTTCTGATTCTATCTAAAAAGCCCTGCCTATAAAATTATGCAGGGTCTTTTTCTTATAAAAAATTAACAAGTATATAGCCTAATACGGATAAACAGACGGAGCCAATTAAACCAGCGATAAATGCCTTTACACCAAGTTCCTTAAATGTTTTCATCTCAATATTTAACCCAAGACCAGCCATCGCCATAGCAATTAAGATATAAGCAATATTGACAAGTGCTTGCGAAACGTTAGCTGGTATAATCCCTAAAGAATTGATAGCACTCATTACTAAAAACCCTACAATAAACCATGGAATGCTAGATAATGAAAATGCCTTCATTTCTTTACTGCTGTCCATTCTTCGATAGAAAATACCAATTATAATCGCTACGGGTACTAGTAGTGCAACGCGTGTTAATTTCACAATAACCGCTATATCCATCGCCTCATCCCCACCAGCAGATGCCGCTGCTATAACATGTGCAATCTCATGTAATGTGCCACCAGCAAAAATACCATACTCAGTTGGTGTTAAGCTAAGAATGGAATAGAGCACTGTATATATAAGCGTAAATATCGTTCCTAACAATGCGACAATCGCTGCCCCCACCGCAGTTTCCTTTTCATTCGCCTTAATCTGGGGGGCAATCGCTACAACGGCAGCAGCCCCACAAATTGCTGTTCCACAAGCTGTTAAAATGCCTAGCTTTTGCTCGACATGAAGCATTTTCGTTAGCATATAAACAACGATCAGTGCGAACAATAAATTCAAAACCGCAATGAAAAAAACGCTTGCCCCTGCATGATAAATGTTTGCTAAATTCAAGCGCATTCCTAGTAAGATAATGCCAAATCGCAATAGCTTTTTGCTAGAGAAGGCGATGCCACCTTGCCACGCATCCTGCACCTTAAATGCTACTCGCCAAGCCATTCCTAATATAATAGCAATTACTAATTGCCCCAATATTGAAAAGAAAGGCAATGTAGCAATATTTTTTGCTGCTAAAGCTAGAAGGAGCGTTAATAACATTCCTTTTACAAAAGCTAGATGAGAGGAATCTTTTATCTTATTCTGTCTATTTACCATGATGTTCACTTCTTTCTCCCGTATTGATTCCCACTTTATAAAAAAGTTCATCATTAGTAAAATACATATGTATAATTATTACTATTAATATTTCTAATAATAGGAGTGTAGATATGCAATACGATGCTTTAAAAACCTTTATTACACTAGTAGAGGTCAATAATTTTACAAAGGCCTCAGAAATTCTTCATATTTCACAGCCAAGCGTTAGCCTACATATCAAAAACTTAGAGCAGGAATTACAGACAACATTATTTATTCGCTCGCCGAAATCTGTTCAAATTACACCAACTGGCGAAATTCTCTATAAACGAGCAAAGCAAATCATGGCGATTACTGGCACAGCGAAGGAAGAGATTGCTGCCTATCATCAGGAAGTACAAGGGACACTCATAATTGGGGCAAGCTTTACGATTGGCGAATATATATTACCGCCCATTGTAGCAGACCTACAGCAGCAGTTCCCCCAACTTGAGATTCAAGTTATTATTGGCAATACAAAGGAAATTATTCATTATACAAAATTACTGCAAGTCGATATTGGATTAATCGAGGGGCAAGCTCACGATCAGGAGCTATTGATACAACCATTTATGCAGGATGAATTATTTATTGTTAGTGCAAGCGATCATCCCCTTACAACACAACAGCCTATTACCGCTAATAAGCTTCAACAGCAAAGCTGGGTTGCACGTGAGGAAGGCTCAGGAACACGCTATTATTTAGATCATTTATTTAGAGCAAATGGGCTACAAACTCATTCGCTTTTAACAATTAGCAGCAATCAGGGTGTTAAGGAGAGCGTTATACAGGGATTAGGTCTTTCACTCTTGTCTGCCTGTGTAATTGAACGTGAGCTAAAAAATGGTGACCTCACAATGTTGCCCCTTGAAGGGCAGCATTTTATGCGAACATTTTCTTATCTCTACTCACCAACGATGAAAAATAAGCGTAATGTCGATATATTGATTGATCTATTATCAAAAAAGCTTAGCTAACGAGTGCTAAGCTTTCTTCATGATTTTTCTAGTATTTAAGCGCTTCTGTTCAATAATTTCAACGAATTTTGTCGCTGCCCTTGAAAGAGGTACTGTCTTTAAATAGCACATACCAATGCTTCTTGGCGGAATGCTTTCCTGTAATGTTAGCTCATAAAGAAGTCCTCGTTGCAAGTAATCCTTTGAAAATTCCTTTGTCACACAGGCAATGCCTAAATTACTGCGTGCAAATTCTAGCACAAGATCATGTGAGCCGAGCTCGAATTCTGGTTCAATATGGACTCCTTTGGCAACTAAATAATCCTCCACATATCTTCTAGAATTCGATTTTTGTTCAAGAAAAACAAGTGGGAATTTTAAAAGCTCTTGATAGCTTAAGCTTTTAGATGCTAATGTTTTATATTTTTCACCACAGACAAAAATATCTTGAATATCTGTACATACAGTGAGCTGCAATGTCGAATCCTCTATTGGAAAATTACAAAACCCAATATCTACCTCACCTGATTTCAGGAAATTGCAAATTTCAGAGGTTGTCCCATTTAGCAGTTGTAGCTTTATATTTGGATACATCGTATGAAATGCCTCTAAATAGGGCATTAAAAAGAAGCGAGAAATCGTATCCCCTACCCCAATCTTCAATTGCCCTGTTGTCAGGTTTTTAAATTCTAAGAGTTTTTCTTCACCAGCATCTAACAGCCCTAAAGCAGAATTTGTATATTCGAACAATAAACCTCCCTCCGTTGTTAATGTCACTCCCTTAGGCGTTCGATTAAAAAGGCGTATACCTAGCTCCTTTTCTAGCTGCATCATTGCTTGACTAACGGCTGGCTGGGTCATATATAAATCCTTAGCCGCCTTTGAAAAGCTATTATTTTTAGCAACAACACTAAAAACACGATATAAATCTAATTTCCCTATCATATAAGCACTCCTTATAGCTATTATATGAACTATTAATTTTACTTATATCATTGTTGAAGCGTATAGTAAAACTATATGAGTTTGATTTCACTTTAGGAATGACGAATAAGGAGAGATTAAGTTGGAACGTGTAATTGGTACAGTAGTAAGAGGTCTTCGTGGTCCCATTATTAACGAAGGTGATAATATTGAACAAATCGTTGTTGATACAGTGCTAAACGCTGCAAAGGTAGAAGGCTACACAATTGAAGATCGCGATATCGTGACAATAACAGAATCTATTGTGGCACGCGCACAGGGGAACTATGCAACAATTGATGATATCGCTATCGATGTAGCAGCAAAATTTGGCGATGATACAGTTGGTGTGATTTTCCCAATTTTAAGTCGTAATCGCTTCGCAAACTGCTTACGTGGGATTGCAAAAGGCGTTAAAAAGGTTGTTTTAATGCTAAGCTACCCATCTGACGAGGTTGGCAATCATCTTGTAGATATTGATGAGCTAGATGTAAAAGGCATTAACCCTTGGACAGATACATTAAATGAAGCTGAATTCCGCGAGCATTTTGGCTATAAAAAGCATACATTTACAGGCGTAGATTATATTGAATACTATAAAGAGCTAATTGAAGCAGAGGGCGCTACATGTGAAGTAATTTTCTCAAATAACCCGAAAACAATTTTAGATTATACAAAGAGTGTACTAACATGTGATATCCATACACGCTTCCGCACAAAACGTATTTTAACAGCAAACGGTGCTGAAAAGGTTTACAGCCTTGATAATATTTTAGCAGAATCAATTAACGGCTCTGGCTTTAATGCTGAGTATGGTCTACTTGGCTCAAACAAAGCAACAGAAGATAGCATCAAGCTATTCCCGCATACATGTCAGCCAATTGTTGATGGTATCCAAGCTAAAATTAAAGAAACGACTGGTAAAACAATTGAAGTGATGATTTATGGTGATGGTGCATTTAAAGACCCCGTCGGCAAAATTTGGGAACTTGCAGATCCAGTTGTTTCTCCAGCATATACAGCAGGCTTAAATGGCACACCTAACGAAGTTAAATTAAAATACTTAGCGGATAATGACTTTGCAAACCTTCGAGGGGAAGAATTAAAAGCAGCAATTTCTGATTATATCCAAAATAAAGATGAAGATTTAACAGGTCAAATGGCTGCGCAGGGAACAACACCTCGTCGTCTAACAGACCTTATTGGTTCCCTATCTGACCTAACATCAGGCTCTGGTGATAAAGGAACACCAATGGTTTATATTCAAGGCTATTTCGATAACTATACAAAATAAGCAAAAAGCGGATTTGGTCCATTAAGCATTGTCCAAATCCGCCTTTTATTCAGTGTATACTTCCAAAGATAGCTGAGTGACGGTCTTGCATTGTTTTCATAAAGTTCGTCAGCACCTCCCTGCGTTTTTTCTTTAGGCTTTGTAAATGCTCTATTTCCATTTGATACGAATTACTTACAGCATCTAATTGTGCCTTTATTGCTTCTATCTGTTTCGTATCTTCACTCTGTAGCGCTGTAAGCTGGTCCTTTAATACAGCCATTTCCTGATTCTTCTGCTCAACAACTACTGTTTGACCCTTTAGCTGTTTATCTAATAGCTGTATTCGTTTTGCTCGGATTTCCATTAAATTTGCTTCTAAATCCATGCCTTCCATATCAAGTGACTGAATTGCTTTATGAGCAGAAACTATTTCTCCTCCACCCATCAATAAACTTAATACGACTGCATTACCAATTAATGTTCCCTTCATATCCATCTACCTCCTATTTTTCGTCCACTCTTTATCGAAAATAGCAGTTGAAGGTTAAATTTAGGCTAAAAAAATAAAAAAATGTCAAAATATAAGTTAAATAATACTTTGACATTTTCATATTTATAGGAGGATGACAGGAATCGAACCTGTAAGCCCCATTTAATAGGGGTATGCGACCATTACATTCTTCCTCATAATTAAAAATAGGTGATTGTTCTTTATAAAGTATTACATTGTTCTCAGTCCCTTCCCCACTCATTGTTTAGCTATTTAATTTATTTGGAATAATTTCTTCCTGTAGCCAATGCTCACTTGTTTGAACATGCTGTGGTCTAACAAATTTCCCTAAATTATATTGAAAATCATTGTAATGAAAGGCAGCCGCATTGCGAATCACATAGCCCTCTTGCTCACCATCAAATATTGATTTTCCTGTAAATGTACATTTAATTTTTTCTTCATCAAAAATACCGCGATATAAAACAGGAACCGTTTCAATACCTAATTCAGCCGCATATGCTACTGTTTCGTCCCAGCTTAAGCATATATTTTCTTCGTTCCAAATACTAAATAAATAAAAATAGCTTGTTAGTGCTTGATAATAAATCGAATGCTTTGCATAAACATTTTCACCACATAAGCGCCAGCCATCTGGAATCCGATAAGCAAAGCTTGCATGGAATGTTTTCACCCAATTTCTTGAAGGGTGATTCGCTGAATGAATACTCCTTGCATGCATATAATCTTTGTAAAGCGTTGTACCTTCACCATCTAGCTTTTCGGTCACAACTACTTCTTTACCAATAAAGTGCTCAATATTTTTAGCAACCTTATCATCATGTGTATAGCCTCTGCTCCAAGGTAAATGAAAGCTTCGTGGATATTTTATATAGTTTGTCATTTTCTCACATCCTTTCTATTTGGCAAATTGATCCGCCTCACGGAAAAAATAAAGCCTTGTCAATAAATCGCCATCTAGTAAATGATAAATTTGACTACTGCCTCTATCACCACCATACTGGATAAGCATATGAAACTGCACTAAATAAACAACCTTTAATACAAAATCCTCCTTAAAGCCTAGCTCAAGTAAAAAATGGCAAACGATTTGTGCAGAAACATTTTCATGTCCAAAATAGCCATAGCGTTCTTGCAATGGCTTATACTTTTTACAAAATGGCTTGCCCACATCATGGAACAATGCAGCGATTTGCAAGGCTAGTTTGTCATTTTCCAGATAATATTCATTTATATAGGAAAAAACAAAATACGTATGCTGACATAGTAAAAATTGATGATATGGGTTTTCCTGATTAAAGCGATAAATTTCTTTAAAGCAAGGGACAGCTTGTAATGCTTGGAAAAGCTCCTCATAAGTAGGCTTTTGCTGAATAAGCTCGATAAATTGCTGCATCGAAATATTATAGGGTTCTGCCTCATGTACAATATGCACCTTGTCAAAGCCTTCTCCTACTGTCGGAAGCTCTAAATGCTTTCTCATTTTTTCCATAATTGCTAATGGTACTTGACGCTTGCGCCGTTGATTTCTTGCAACACATTTAGCATAGGGCGTGTCAAAGTAATAGCATTCCTTTTGAATAGAGCTTGGTAATTTATGCAGTGCAAACATCCTTCGCTCTCGCTCAATATTGGTAGCATCCACAATAACAGAGTGACCTTTTGCTACAAGCTCATTCAGTCGTTCATATAAAATGCGAAACACAATACGTGATTTTTGCCTTGTCGCATCGCCAAATAACTCCTGACGAATCGCATCACTTGAAAGAATAACCGCATTTTCACCTTTGGCAAGCTTTTGGACAAATGTGCTTTTTCCGCTTCCAGGTAATCCTACTGTAAAAATAACCTTCATATTTTTCACCTCCTTTCATATAAATACTAGATTACAATAGCGATAAATAATTTAAAAGGTAGAAGCTTTCACTTATCATAAACAAGCTCTTATCATAATTTTGCTGAAATTAGGAATACTATTGGCGTATTTCGCATATAAAAAAGACTGCTCCAATTATTTGTGGAACAGCCTTTATCATTCAATATATCTTTTCTTTACACTTTTATTATAGCATAAATTTACAAAAATTATTAGTCTATATTTCTTGCGCCACTAGCAGTATGATAAATTTCTCAATTGATTCACCCTATAAACTATGGAGAGGAATGTGAGGAAACGTTGGAAAATCAAAATGAATGGCTCGAAGAAAAGCATTACCTTATGCATTGTTTAACGATCATTGATAATAAAATAAAGGAGCTACTGTATAAAGAAAAGGGCTTTAAAGAAAATGCTGGTACGATCAGGAAAACCTTTTGGGATGATGTTCGTGTCAATCTAGATACTGCTGAGGATGTGGATGAAACATTTATGGCGATTAAACAGCAGGTAGAGCTGCTCTCCGATTCAGAGCTTGCACAGCAGCGTGCCATTCGTAATATGAAGGTTTATGAACGTTTACAGCAATCGCCCTATTTTGCACGAATCGATTTTTTACAGGATGGTCAGCAGGAGCCTTTAAAAATTTATATAGGCGTTGCCACATTGTTAGATCAGCAGGATGAAAATATTGTAATTTATGACTGGCGAGCACCTATATCCAGTATGTATTATGATCACACCCCCGGCGATGCTTACTATACAACAAGTACAGAAAAAGTTCATGGCAAGATGCTATTAAAGCGACAGTTTATTATTAAAAATGGTGAACTCCAATCAATGTTTAATACAGGTCTTACAATCGGCGATGATTTATTGCTCGATATTCTTGCACAAAATGCTAATGAGCATATTCGCAGTATCGTGGCAACAATTCAGGCTGAGCAAAATAAAATTATCCGCCATCTTCGCTCACGTTACCTGATTGTAGAGGGTGTTGCAGGTAGTGGTAAAACAGCCGTTGCGCTTCAACGAGTTGCCTATTTATTGTACCGTTATCGCAATGAAATAACAGCCGATCAAATTTTACTTATCACACCTAACCAGCTATTTAATCAATATGTCCATACCGTTTTGCCTGATTTAGGTGAAGATAATATGCAGCAGCTAACATTTTCAGAGTATATCGAAAAGCGTTTAGGCCGCCAATTTCAGTTGGAATATCCTTATGAGCAGCTTGAACAGCTTTTAACGGAAAAGGATAGCACCTTTTATGAAATGAAGCTAAGCAGTATTACTTTTAAGGCAAGCCTTGCCTACAAGCAATTAATGGATCAATATATCAGTCATTTATCTAATGAAGGTTTATTATTTAAAAATATTGTTTTTCGTGGAGAACGAATTATTACAGCACAGGAAATTGCTGAATACTTTTATTCATTCCCTTCCTCCCTCTCCATACCAGATCGTCTACAGCTTGTGAAGAAATGGCTATTGCAAAGGCTTGCAAAATTTGAAAAAACAGAATGGACAAAGGAATGGGTAGAAGAGGCTGTTGAGCTATTAGATAAAGAAGACTACACAAAATCTTATAGCGAACTATTATATGAAGGTCGCTTTACGGAAAATTCATTTGATGATTTCGATCAAGAACAAAAGAAATTAGCAAAGCACATTGTTAAAAAGCAATTGAAGCCATTACGCAACTCCATTAAACAATTAAAATTTGTGCATATATTAGGCATTTATCGTCAGCTCTTTGATTTGAATAATGCCGTTTATCAAAAGTTACAGCACCTTGTTCCAGATCATTGGGAGGATATTTGCCAGCAAACGCTCCCTAGTTTAGCAAAACGTCTAATTACTTACGAAGATGCTGCACCATTTTTATATTTGCAGGACAAAATTGAAGGACAGCAAACCAATACAATGATTCATCATGTTTTGATTGATGAAGCACAGGACTATTCACCATTTCAATTAATATTATTACAACAATTATTTCCAAAGGCACGTATGACAATTTTAGGTGACGGGCATCAAACAATTCATCCACATACTTTCGATAATCCTTCCCTGCTCAATCCTAAATTATATGGCGAGCAGGCAGAAAAAATGATTTTAGCGAAAAGCTATCGTTCGACAAAGCAAATTATCCAGCTTACAGCTAAAATTTTAAATGATGGCAGTGAGGTAGAGGCATTCAATCGAAATGGTTCAGAGCCTTCCATTACCATTGTGCCAAATGAAGTAGAATTAACAGCACAAATTACTCAAACCATTCATCATCTATCACATAAATTCGATACAATTGCAGTTATTTGTAAAACTGCCGCTGAATGTGCCACTGCCTATCAGCAATTAAGCCGTCAAGTAGACATTCAGCTAATTACCCATAATACAAAGCAATTTAAAAAGGGTATTTTACTGCTACCAGCTTATATGGCGAAAGGAATCGAATTTGACACTGTCATTATTTATAATGCTTCTGCCGCCACCTATTCAAGAGAAACCGAACGTCACTATTTTTATACAGCCTGCACACGAGCTATGCATGAGCTGCATATTTACTCCATCAATAAATTAACACCTTTCCTGCAGTGATATTAAAAATCCACCTCGCTATCATGCTGAGAGTGGATTTTTTGCTACCTATTAAATGTAGAATGTATAATCCTCTGGAATAACACGCTTTAAAAACTTCCTTGTACGTTCCTCTTTTGGATTGACAAAAATATCATGGGGATTGCCTTCCTCAACGACAACACCACCATCCATAAAAATAACACGGTTAGCAACGTCTTTAGCAAAGCCCATTTCATGTGTGACAACAAGCATCGTTGTACCCTCTGCTGCAATATTTTTCATGACCTGCAAAACCTCACCTACTAGCTCAGGGTCAAGTGCAGATGTTGGCTCGTCAAATAAAATAATATCAGGATTTAATGCAACAGCACGTGCAATCCCTACCCGTTGCTGCTGACCCCCAGATAGCTGACTTGGATATGCATCATATTTTTCAGATAACCCTACTTTATCAAGTGCTTTTTTACCAATATCAATAGCCTCCGCCTTTGGAACTTTACGTCCAATAATTAGCCCCTCCGTTACATTTTCCAACGCTGTTTTATTGGTAAAAAGATTATAGTTTTGGAAGACAAATGCGACACGCTGACGAATGGCATGTATATCCTTTTTCTTAATATGTTGAAAATCCACTTCAATATCGCCAAATGTTGCATGCCCTTGATCTGCCTTTTCTAAAAAATTAATGCAACGCAATAATGTTGTTTTTCCTGACCCACTAGGACCTAAAATAACAACCACATCACCTTTATCAATTGCTAAATCAACGCCCTTTAATATTTCATTAGCCCCAAATGATTTATGGATATTTTTAATTTCTAACATGCTTATTCACCTCTTAGACATTCGCCGCTTTGTATTTGCTTAAATATTTTTCATATCGCTTAAATAAGTATTCGACTGTACTACATAAAATTAAATACACAATAAAGATATCCAAATAAGCCTCTACATAATTGTAGCCAACATTAGCTGCTACCTTTGCCTTCAAGGTAATTTCAGGTAAGGACATAGCATAGCCTAAAGAGGTTGCTTTAATTAGATTAACTGTAGCTGTACAAATATTTGGCAGTGCAACAACTAAAGCTTGGGGAATAATAACGCGACGATACGCTTGGAACGTTGTCAATCCTACAGAATATGCCGCTTCTAGCTGCCCTTTTTCAATAGTGCTTAATGCCGAACGGAACACCTCAATTAATATCGCTGTTGAGCTAAATGCAAAAACGATAAAGGCATACCAAATTGGGTTAATTTTATAAATATCATAGGCAATATTATATTTTTCAAAAATCATTTTTAAGATTAATGGAATACTGCTATAAATAATAAAAATTTGTATAATAATCGGTGTCCCTCTTACAAAGGACACATAAACTTTTGCTAGATGATGGATAACAGGGATTTTATTAATTCTTGTTAAGGCTAGTAAAAATCCAAGCGGTAGCGCAATTAGCAAAGCAACAACTGTCACAAGAAGCGCAACTGGAACACCTGATAATGCCACAAAAAATGTTTCAAATAAAAATTGCCAATTCATCGTTACGCCCCCTTACGTTGTTTCTAAGGTCTTCTTACCCTTACCAAATATTTTTTCTAATGTCGTAAATAGTTTTTCAATAATAATGGATAGCACCCAATAAACAATTGCTAAAGCAATATAAACCTCTAATGCATGGGCATTAATATTACTTGCAATAATTAAATTTGCCTTACCAACAATATCAATTAAACCGATTGTATAGGCTAAAGCACCCTCCTGTAATAAAGCAATCATGCCATTGCCAAAGTTCGGCAATGCAATAACAAGTGCCTGTGGAAAAATAATTCGTCGATATGCTTGGAATGGTGTCAATCCTACACTAACAGCCGCCTCAAACTGTCCCTTTGGAATGGCTAAATAAGCCGAACGAATCACCTCTGACATAATCGCAGCAAACTGCAATGTAAATGTGATAACAACCAAAATAGCTGTTTCAATGGAGTGAAGATTTAGTCCAAAATTTTCCGCCAATGCAGGAACACCATAATAAACTAAAAATAATAAAACAATGGATGGTGTACAGCGCATAATTGTTGTATATAAATTGGCTAATTTCTGTAGTAGCTTAATAGAAGATAGCTTAGCAGCAGCTAATAATATGCCAAATATTACACCTAAAATAATTGCAGACCCTGCTACTAAAAATGTAATCTTTAAAAACGGTAATAACATTGGAATTGAGTTCCAAATATAGGATGCGTCAAAATATTTATCCATTCCCTCACCAACTTTTACTTTTATGAATAAAGACTGCTGAGCTATAACTGACCCAGCAGCCTCTTAAAATTTTTATATTCAACAACTAACGATTAACATTTTCTAATACTTCAAATAAATCACGACCATAAAATTCTGTGCTGATGTCATTTGTTTTCTTTTGCTCTTTAATTTGGGCAATAGCTTTATCGTAGGCATCAGCAAATTCTTGCTCCTTTTTATTAAACAGTGGCCATGTTTTAATAACCGCAAATTCATTATAAACAACGTCATCCTTTAAGTTATGGTAAGGGCCATCTTCTGCAAGAACCTGTTGTTTAAATGGACCTTCAATCATAACACCACCATCAACACGACCCTCATTTACCCATTGCACAACATCGACTGTAAATGCATCACCAGCCTCTAGCTTTACTTCATTATCTGGATTCGCTGTATTGTACTCATCAATAATTGTATACTGTGCATTATTAGCGGCAATCGGAGCTAGCGAATAACCCTTCGTCGCAAAGTCCTCTAGTGTTTTCACATCTTCATCCTCTTTACGCAACACAAGACCTGCACTACTTAGTCCTATAAATTCTTGTGGGAAAATAAATTTCTCTTTACGCTCCTCTGTAAAGAATGCATTTTTGACACCTACCTGATATTTACCTTGCTCTACCCCGATTAATAAATCATCGCTTGTTGTCCCAACATATTCAAACTCATACTCAGGTAGTAATTCATCCACAAGCTTCATTACCTCTACATCATAGCCTGTTGGATTGCCATTATCGTCAATATAGCTAATTGGCTTTGTTGCCTGATCAAATGCCACCTTAACTGTGCGAACCTTATCACCATCACCTGAACCTTTATCATCAGATGCTTCTCCTGAATTACAGCCTGCTAAAAGTGCAATAGAAGCCAATCCAATTGCTGCAAATTGAAAAATCTTATTTTTTTGTTTTAACATATCTTATTTCCCCTTACTCTCGGCATATTTTAATTTTTGCTGCTCAAGCGCAGACGTTGCTAATTTGATAATCGTCATATCATCCATCGGTGGATTATGAAGCCCAGCCCGCACATTGCGATAATAGCGCTGTAATGGATTTGCTAGCTGTAAGCTTTTTGCTCCAACAACACGCATTGCCTTATCAACAATATCAATCGCTATATTTGTAACGGTATGTTTAGCAACTGCCATTTCATTTGTTAATTTGTCACGTCTTGCTGGGTCATCATAAGCCTCTGCTACTCCATATAGCACAAATCGAGCCTGATCTAGCTTTAATTCAATATCTCCCAAAAGCTGCTGTACATTTGGTAATGTACCAATTGGTGCATTTAAGCTATTTGGCTGGTAATGGTTTGCAAAATGAAGCGCATAGTCACGAGCTGCTTGTGCAATCCCTAAATATGTTGCAGGAATATGTAGTAACCAACCATTTATTTTGCCGCCACTAGGATGATTTGGTAATTCTACTAAAAACTCTTTTGCGACAACAACATCCTGTAATACAAGATCATGGCTACTTGTGCCACGCATGGCAGACATTTCCCAATTTTCTTCAATCGATAATCCTTGTGCATCTTTATGGATAAGGAAAAACCCGATTTGCTGTTGTTCTTCAATCCAAGCAGATGTAAGGAAATAATCAAGCACTGGGGATGCTGTTGTAAAGATTTTGCGACCATTCAACAGCCAGCCAGCCTTTGTAGAAACTGCATTTGTTCCTGGTCGTCCCCCACGTGTTGGGCTTCCAGTTGCCGCTTCGCTAACAGCTCTATTGATAATTGCCCCCTTCTTGATTTCTTGAGCGAATGCTGTTAATAGCTCCTCTGCCCATAGCTTTTGCTCATATATTTCACCAACAACCCCTAGCGTCCAGCCAAGTGATAGTGAGGCATTCTCGTCATAGCTTGCTAGCGTTTCTTGCACAAGCACCATCTCGTAGACCGATAACCCCTCTCCTCCATATTCCTTCGGTAAAGTGAACTGTGGGTAGCCAATTTGTAAAAGTAATCGATGTGCTTCAAATGGGAAACGAGCTTGCTCATCTACCTCAGCAGCTTCCGCCTTAATTGGCTCTGCAATAGCTGCCAACTGCTCTAACAAAAATTGTTGTCGCTCTGTTTTTATAAATAAATTTTTCAAACTAAATCTCCTTCTTTCCCATATATCAATTATGACTTCATGAATATTACACCAAATCAATATAAAACTTATAAACTTACTATGAATTAAGCGTAAAAAAATTTTTTATCGTATTTATGTTTAATCGGTACTGAATTTTCTGATTCGTTGAAACTTATAATACGTTTCACCTTAAAAAATGTCAATGGGTTAATTTCAAGTTTTTTGATTAGCTTAATAAGAATTAGAATTTTATGCACGTAGCTTTATTTTCAACATATGCTAGCACTAAGGAAAGAGGTGGATATATGACTAATTCTATACATTCATCACAACATATGAATAGCGCTGCTTATTCAACTCCACAGGTGATTCAAACAAAATTTGGAGATATTAATGGCGATGGCTTTTTTGAAACTATTTTTTTAATGGGCACAAAACAGCCTGATAGCCCCTTATGGCACAACCTGACATTAGCTATTTTCTATGGGCAAACACAGCAGATGGAACAACTTCCATTAAAACAAAGCATGGGCTACAATCCAACTATTTTTTTAGGCGATTTTACAGACAATCATATTGAGGATATTATGGCTATTTCTGATACAGGGGGTAGCGGTGGTATTATCAATGGAGAAATATTTTCTTTTGTAAGTAACCAAGTACGCTCTATTTTTGATGCAGAGTCTTTTAGTAATAGGCTTCAATATACTGTTAATTATGTAGACAACTACAAGGCTGTTGTGCAAAGCAGGAGTCCTGCTAAAAAATACACGATTGATTTACAATATAAAGGAGCCGACTATTTAGCGGAAATTTATAATCCAGATGGTACATTAAAACAGCCTATTGAGGGCTGGGTAGACCCTATTAGCGGGCTATATCCTGTAGATTATAATCGAGATGGTGTGTATGAAATTTTAGCATACCAAGCCATTGCAGGTAGATACCATGCAGATGGACTAGGCTATGTAGAAAATATTTTAGCATGGAACGGTCATGAGTTTATTATAGAGCGCCAAACCGTTGGGATATTCGGAGAGGATTTATCATAAAAGACAAAATCTGCTCACCTTTTTTGATAAAGGTCGAGCAGATTCTACGAAATTGTTATTTTTCAACCAAGGCAAAGTAGTTATTTTCAGGATCAGCAAAGTTAAAAACTCTTCCCATTGGCATCATCACTAAATCGCCCACTTTAATCCCCTTCTGCTGAAAATCCTGATACATCTCTTCAATTTGATCAGCGTAAAACATAATAGAAGGTGTACCTAAATTTAGCTCTGGCTGCATTTTGGCAATAAGCTCTTTATTGTGTAAGACAAAGGATGTTTGTGCTTCCTTTGTTGGTGCAATTTCAATCCAACGCATCCCTGTCTCCTCTTGCTCTGCAACAACAACAAACCCCACTTTTTCTGTCCAAAACTTAACTGCTTCATCTTGGTTATTGACATATAGCATTACCTGTCCAATTTGATGAATCATAACAGCATCCCTCCTCTTTTGAGCATTAGTATACCTCAATCAACTACTCCTTACTATAAAGAACAGCAACTTGCTTACGTTTATAATAGGTATATCGAACCTTCGATTAGCAATAAACATTACTAGTAAATAATTAATATAAAATACTTAACATTTATTTTATTTTTGATAAAATAAGCATATTGTCTATGCTTTCCTTTCTACGGAAAATTATACAACAAAAATAATATTGTGAGGATACGACAGATGAAACAATTTAGTTTAAGAAAAAAGCTTATTTTTTCGTTTTTAGCGATACTTCTTGTTCCAACACTGCTTATTGGAACAGTTTCATATCAAAGCACTGAAAAGAAGATACTAGAAGAACAACAAGCAAGTGCAAGCGAAAGTGTCCGTATGCTGGATACAAACATTACAAATACCATTGAGCCAAAGCTACAAGATGTTCAATATTTCGCGCAAAAGTTTAATCAATCTTATTCACAAGAGGATAAAATCTCCGAACTTCAATCACTATTGCAAGAATACGTCAATATGCATTCAGAAGTAGAGCTTGTTTATATTGGATTTGCTGATGGTAAATTAGTAGACGAACCTGCTCAAGAGTATCCTGATGATTTTGACCCTCGTACAAGACCTTGGTATAAGCAAGCATTAGATAGCAATGGCAAGGTCTCCATTACAGCTCCATATATTACGGAATCTACAGGTGATATTGTTATTACAATTACCCAAGCCTTACCAGATGGCTCAGGAGTGATAGGGCTAGACCTAAATATATCGATGCTTAATAGCATTACAAATGATATAAGCATTGGGCAAACAGGCTTTGCTTCACTTTTGGATCACAATCAGCTCTATATTGCTCAGCCGAATAAAGAAAGTGGTACAGAGGCAACAGAAAATTATATCAAAAAAGTTTACGCACAAGAAAATGGGACTATTTATGAAAAAGATCGTCATTTACTGTTTGTAACAAATGAACTTACTGACTGGAAAATTATCGGAACAATGTTTACGAATGAAGCTTCGAAAGCGGCTGCTTCAGCATTTACAATTAACTTAATAATTATCGGTATTTCGATAATTATTGGTCTGTTCTTTATGCTCTATATGATTAAATCAATTGTGAAGCCAATTAATCAATTAAAGCAAAATGCTTTAATAATTAGCGAGGGAGATTTAACAGCGTTTATTGATATCCATTCTAACGATGAAATCGGGCAGCTTGGCGAGGCCTTTATTTCAATGAAGGTTAGCCTGAAAAAGCTAATTCGTAATGTGACACAAAGCTCTCAGCATGTTCAAACCTCAGCACAAAATTTATCTGCTAATGCAGAGCAAAATATTGCGGCTACAGAACAAATTACTACGGCAACACAGCAAATGGCTAGTAGTACAGAAAAACAGACAGTTAGTATTGAGCAAAATGCTACCTCTATTGAGGAAGTTGCCAAAGGGGTTGTAGAGGTTGCTGATAATGCTATGCAAGTTTCAGACCTATCTAGCCACGCTATCCAATTAGCCGAACAAGGTGGACAGGCAGTCGAACAAACCGCTAAACAAATGGCATCCATCCATGACTCTGTGACACAATCAGACACAATGATTAAATCACTCTATGATCGTACAAAGGAAATTGGCTCTATTTTAGAAATGATTAGCGCTATTTCAGAACAAACAAACCTTCTTGCTTTAAATGCAGCTATCGAGGCGGCACGTGCTGGCGAGCATGGCAAAGGCTTTGCTGTTGTAGCAGACGAAGTACGCAAATTAGCCGAGCAATCCCAGCAATCCGCAGAGCAAATTTCAATGTTGATTTCGGGAATTCAACAGGATACAGCAAAATCTGTCCAAACAATGGTTATGGCATCAGAAAATGTTCAAGACGGCTTACAATTAACAAAGGATACAAGACAAAAGTTTAACAACATTATTGAAAGTCTTCGCAATATCGCACCTAAAATGGAGGATATATCTGCTTCAACTCAAGAAATATCCGCAGTTGTAGAGGAAGTTTCCGCAACAGCGATTGAGCTATCCGACCATGCGAAGTTAAATGCTGCTGCGACGGAGGAAATAGCCGCCTCATCAGAGCAAACATTATCCTCCATACAAGATATGGCGCTATCATCAAAAGCACTACTCGATATGGCTGATGAATTACAGGAGTATGTAAATCGTTTTAAATATTAAAGGCTACAGAAATTCAACAACAAGCTCGAACGATCACGAAATTTTTATCTTAGTTCAGCATTCGTCCCCTTCCCCTGCAGGTAGGGGATAAATGCTTTTTACCTCTGTTCAGAAGGTGACCGAACGCATTGTTTATCTGCGCTTCGTCATTGTTCGAGCTTTTTATTTATACTTATAATAGGCACATTCCAAAACGATTATTTCCCTTTTATTTACGATTCCCCTATTTATTATATAAGAATATCTATCATCATGTTTTCACTAACAGTTTATATTGTTTTATGCTGTTAAAAGTAGAGTAACGCAAATTTTATTTCCAGATTTTTCGAAAAATTATATTGATTAATAGTCATTTTACTCTTAGAATCAGATTAAAACCTTTGAACTACTAAAAATTAGTTATTTTTCAGTACATACAGCCTGCTGTTGTCGCTTTAGTCGTTCAATCAATACATAAATATTATGGGAGGGCTACATATTATGAAACAAATCAGTTTAAGAAAGAAGCTTATCTTTGCCTTCTTGGTAATACTGCTTGTTCCGACAATTTTAATTGGTACAATCTCCTTTCAAAGTACCAAAGATCAAATTTTAGCTGAACAGCAGGCAAGTGCAACTGACAGTGTTCGTATGTTAAATACAAATATTATAAGTATGATTGCTCCAAAAGTACACGATATTGAGTATTTTGCTAGCAAAATAGATGGGTCTTATTTGCAAGATGATAAAAGAGCTGAATTAAAAGGTCTTTTTCAAGAATATATTAATACCCATCCAGAAGTAGAGCTACTATATATAGGTACGGCTGATGGTCGAATTATTGATGAGCCTGTTCATGACTATGCAAGCGATTATGATCCTCGTGTTCGCTCTTGGTATACTGAAGCTTTTGATCATAAAGGACAGACTTCCATTACATCTCCATATATATCGAAATCTACAGATAATATAGTTGTTACAGTTATGCAGACACTTCCTGATGAATCAGGAGTTATCGCCTTGGACTTAAATATTTCTGTTTTAAGTGCTATAACGGATGAAACACGTATTGGTAAAACAGGCTTTGCCTCTATTATCGATAGCAATAAGCATTATATTGTCCAAAAGGATAAAGAGAGTGGCTCTGAAGCTACAGAAAGCTATATTGATAAAATTTTTGAAAAAGATGCAGGAACTGTTGTTGAAAGCGATCGCCATTTACAATTTGCTACAAATGAACTTACAGGTTGGAAAATTATTGGTACAATGTATACGGTGGAGGCTACAAATGCAGCAATCTCCACACTGCGTATTAACTTAATTATTATTACAATTTCCATTATTGCAGGTATTATCTTTATGCTCTATATGATTAAATCAATTGTTCATCCAATTAAGAGCTTACAACAAAGTGCATTAAAAATTAGTGAGGGCGATTTAACAGAGTTTATTGATATTCATACAAAGGACGAAATTGGACAGCTTGGCGAGGCATTTGTTGCCATGAAGGTTAACTTAAAAAAACTTATTCGCAATGTTGACCAAAGCTCACAGCATGTCCAAACTGCTGCACAGGGGCTTTCAGCAAATGCTGAGCAAAATATTGCTACATCCGAACAAGTCACAGAGGCTATGAGACAGGTAGCCGTTAGCACTGAGAAACAAACAACAGGAATTGATCAAAACGCTATTTCAGTCGAGGAGATTGCTAAAGGTGTTGTAGAGGTTGCTGATAGTGCCCTACAAGTGTCAGACCTATCTAGTCAAGCTATTCAGCTAGCAGAAGAAGGTGGACAATCTGTTGAGCAAACCGTTAATCAAATGGTATCTATTCATGACTCTGTGGCACAATCAGATACAATGATTAAATCACTATTTGATCGTACAAAAGAAATAGGCTCCATTATTGAAATTATTAGTGCTATTTCAGACCAGACAAATCTTCTTGCTTTAAATGCGGCTATTGAAGCGGCACGTGCTGGCGAGCATGGTAAGGGCTTTGCTGTTGTTGCAGATGAAGTACGTAAATTAGCTGAGCAATCCCACCAATCCGCAGAGCAAATTTCGATGCTGATTTCAGGAATTCAGCAAGATACAGCAAAATCTGTGCAAACAATGACAAAGGCTTCGGCTGATGTACAAGAAGGCTTACAATTATCTGAAGATACAAAGGAAAAGTTTGCAAGTATTATCGACAGCTTGCGAGAGATGGCTCCGAAAATGGAAGATATATCTGCTTCAGCTCAAGAAATATCAGCGGTTGTTGAAGAAGTTTCGGCAACAGCTATTGAACTATCTGACCATGCGAAGCTAAATGCTGCTGCCTCTGAGGAAGTAGCTGCATCAACCGATGAAACACTATCTTCCATGCAGGAAATTGCCTCCTCTGCCAAGACATTACTCGACATGGCTGATGAATTACAAGGCTACGTAGACCGTTTCCACTATTAAATAAGTAAGGCTGTAGAGAACGTAAATATTCTCTACAGCCTTTTTGTACACATTTTATCCTGTATTAATAATTTCGGGTGTACCGAAAGCGAAGCGACAAATCTTTTCTGCACGAAAGCAAGGCATCAAGCAGCAAGTACAGGCTGTAAGACCCCCACTGATTGAAGGTTCACTTTATGCATTTACTTCATGACCAAATTGCCATTCAATACCGAATTTATCTGTTAATGAGCCATAGCACTTACTCCAAAATGTTTCTTGAAGCTCCATCTTAACTTTGCCACCATCTTTTAGTTTATCAAATGCTTGTCGCAGCTGTTCCTCATCATCGGAAACAATTGCTAATGTAATATTGTTCCCTGCTGTAAAAGGTGAGCCTGGAAATGTATCTGAGAACATTACCCTACTACCGAAAATGGAAAGTCTTGTATGCATCACAAGGTCTTTTGCTTCCTCAGGTAATGGATAATCAGGATTTTGAGGCGAATCGCCAAATGTCATCATTTCAGCCTTCTCTGTCTGAAAAACATCTTCATAAAATGCTACAGCCTCACGACAATTACCATTAAAAATTAAATAAACATCTACTGCCATTTCCAACACTCCCTTGCGCTATTTTAAAACATCTTTATTGTACATGGATGATAACTTATAACACAAATTATAAGTGAAAATATTCTTGCTTTTTAGTTTCTACTGTAAAAATTTTATTTATTTGCACAAATGCTTTGACATTTACTCAAAAATCATGTAAATTACCAAATGGCGAACAATTTAAATAAATTCAAAAAAAATATTCGTATTTTAGGAGTGTATATAATGGATAATGTATTTGACTATGAGGATATTCAACTAATTCCCGCAAAATGTATCGTAGAAAGCCGTTCAGAATGTGATACTTCTGTTACTTTAGGAGGGCATACGTTCAAGCTTCCTGTAGTACCTGCAAATATGCAAACAATTATTGATGAAAACCTTGCTAAAATGTTAGCTGAAAACGGTTACTTTTATATTATGCATCGCTTCCAGCCGGAAACACGTATAGGCTTTATTCAAGATATGCAAAGTCGTGGCTTTATCGCATCAATTAGTGTTGGTGTAAAAGAGGAAGAATATACATTTATTGAGGAATTAGCGGATGCAAATTTAGTACCTGAATTTATTACAATTGATATTGCACATGGTCATTCAAATGCTGTTATTCGTATGATTCAGCATATTAAAAAGCACTTGCCAAACAGCTTTGTTATTGCTGGTAATGTTGGTACACCAGAAGCAGTACGTGAGCTTGAAAATGCTGGTGCAGACGCTACGAAGGTTGGTATTGGACCAGGTAAAGTATGTATTACAAAAATTAAAACAGGCTTTGGTACAGGTGGCTGGCAGCTTGCTGCTCTACGCTGGTGTGCAAAGGCTGCTACAAAGCCAATTATTGCTGATGGTGGTATTCGCACACATGGAGATATCGCGAAATCTGTACGTTTTGGCGCATCAATGGTTATGATTGGTTCTTTATTTGCAGGTCATGAAGAATCACCTGGTGAAACAATTGAAATCGATGGTAAAGTTGTCAAGGAATACTTCGGCTCTGCCTCTGAATTCCAAAAAGGCGAGCGTAAAAATGTTGAGGGCAAAAAAATGTATGTAGAGCATAAAGGAAGTATTCAAGATACATTAATCGAAATGCAGCAAGACCTACAATCATCTATTTCCTATGCAGGTGGGACAAAGCTGGAATCTATTCGAAATGTTGATTATGTTATTGTGAAAAACTCTATCTTCAACGGAGATAAGGTGTACTAATAAAACACAGACCCAATTAAGAGCTACTACTCTTAGTTGGGTTTTTTGTTCCTCTGAAAATTTTATACCCACTGTCATTATAATGCATACTAAAATACCTTATTATATTATCTGAATTTTCTATTTTATTAGAAAAGTATATATTATAATAGAACTATATTGTATGTAGTATAGGGAAACGGAGGTTTTATCTATGATTAAATCAGTGCGTATTAAGCTTGTTAGTCTTGCAATTATCGTTATTTTAATAGCTACTGTATTAGTTGGCATCGTTAATTATGTTGTTTCCAAAGGCGAAATAGATGAAATAGGTCGACAAAGTCTTAAAAACGGTACACTCGGTATGCTTGAATTAATTGAACAGCTAGATACTCAAGTTCAAAATGGAACATTAACATTAGAAGAGGCTCAGGAAGCCGCACGAACACAAATTGTCGGGCAAAAAATTGAGGATAACAAACGCTCCATTGATAATCCCATAAAATATGGTGACAACTTCTATTTCTATGTTTTTCAAGATAATGGTATGGTAGAAGCGCATCCATCTTTAGATGGGCAAAATATTATTGACTTACAAACAGAGGATGGACGTTATTTTGTACAGGAAATGATTGATGCGGCAGGGGCTGGTGGAGGTTATGTCCGTTATGACTGGGCCCTCCCCTCTAACCCTGAAGTAGTAGCGCCTAAAATTACCTATGTGGCGATGGATGAGCATTGGGGCTGGATTATTGCAGCTGGTACGTATGAAATGGACTTTAATGCTGGCACTCAAAAAATTTTATATTACACACTTGGTATGACATTTCTTGCCACAATACTTGGTATGGCTCTCTTTTGGTTCTTCTCAGGCCGCATGACAGCCTATATACGTAAAATTATGGTTACAACATCGGATATTGCAAAAGGTAAGCTTACAGGTGAGGACATCCCTGTTACAACGGCAGACGAGCTAGGAATACTTGCTAATAACGTTAATAATATGAAGCATAGCCTACATGAAATGGTTAACAACACAAAAGATAGTGCATCCCAAATGAGAGTGTCCTCAGAGATGCTGAGCGCTATTACTGAGGAAACAACAGCCTCTGCTGAAGAAATCCATCAAGCCATCAACGATATTTCTAAAGGAGCTGTTGTACAAGCAGAGGAAGCTGAGATGGCAATTAGTAAAGTTGAAACACTTTCAGAGCTTATCTCACATGCTACTGATAAATATAGCGAAATTACTAAAAATATGAATGTTATCAATCAATCACAAGAAAATGGAAGACAAAAGGTAGATATCCTACTCCAAAATTCAAATGAATTTACTCAAGTAATTGAGGAGCTACGGGCAAACTTTTCAAACTTAACAAATCAAATGAAGGAAATTCATCAAGTTGTACAAACCATTACATCTATTTCTGAGCAAACAAATTTATTAGCATTAAACGCAAGCATAGAAGCTGCACGTGCAGGTGAGCATGGCAAAGGGTTTGCAGTCGTTGCAGAGGAAGTACGCCACCTCTCTGAGAACACAAATGAAGCTACAAATCGTGTTCGAAACTTATTACAGCGCATAGAGGTTGGTGCTGCTAATTCAGAGGAAAAGATGATTCATACGCTACAGCTCTCTCAAGATCAAGGAATGTCAATTACTGAAGTAAAGGGAGCCTTTACATTTTTAGCAGACTCCATTTCAGATATTACAGAGCATTTTGTTTCACTCGATAAAGGAATGAGAGAAATGGCTGAAAATCGTATAGTAGTCATTAATGCTATTAATGAAATAGCAAGTGTCGCTACACAATCTGCTGCTGCAACTGAACAAATCAATGCCTCTATTGATGAGCAAAAATCAGCCGTAACATCCATTATGCACTCCTCAACAGAGCTGCATACAGAAGCAGAACGCATGCATGACCTAGTAGAACGCTTTACATGATATAAAATAACCTAGTCATGTAAAGCTATATAGTTAGGCTACTTGCTTCCTTAATCCTAGGATCGCTAAGTAGCCTATTTTTCTTGTATTTAATCTTAATACCTATAAATAAAAAATTAAAAAGCTATTATTACTATAAGCTAAAAAAATAATAGCTTCTTTAGGATATAGTAATTAAAGGGTTTTCCATTAAAATATATATTCAATAGTATTAAAATTTGGAAAGGGGCAATTTGAAATTGAAAAAGGAATTTGGTGCGATATTATTGTTAAGTGCTGTTATGCTTTCAGGATGTGGTTCAGATAATATACAAAAGCAGGATTCTAATGAGGTATCAGCAACACAACAGGATACAAAAGATGCAAAATTAATTGGGACTTCTGAGGATAAAAAAGTGAAACTATATGAAGAAGCAAATGATATAAAGCTTGATGTGAATGGAAAAGTGAAGAATTTTAATTGGGAAAACCCTGGTAATACGGGGACAGACCCTCAAGTGTTTTATACAGATGTAACAGAAGATGGTGGAGAAGAGGCTGTTGTTATCATTAATACAGGTAGAGGGACCGAGCTAGATATATTTGATATTCATGTTGTGGATGAGGATTTACATGAAATAAAGGTTCCTGATTATAAGGAGATTACTGAGAACTATATAAAGTCAAATGTTGTGAAAAAAGATGCTAATACATTAGGTATTACAGCGAAGGTGCAAGGAACAGAGCATAATTTGGACTTTGATTTTGCTGATTTAGGTTTCGATCCACAGCCAGATTTAAAGTTAAAGCAGAATGAGCTTGCTTTCGGGGGTACAACCATTTATTTTTTAGAACATCAAAAGATAAAATTAAACCTTATAGGATCAGTGGCAATATCCGCAACTCCAACATATGTAGTTGATTTTATCATTACATATGCATTTGATAATACAAAGAATGAGTTTATCGTGGATCAAATAGATGTGAAACCTGTGGAATATAAAAAAGGATAACTATTTGATGAAACGGTCAGCCTAACAACCTTGGTTATTAAAGGCACTAAGCTATGAGGACTCGACTGGTAAGGAATACAGGCAATTTTAAATTTTTCAATGCTTTAAATGACAAAAACCTGCTTGTATAATAGCAGGTTTCAGACTGTATTATATAAATTGATGTGCAAGCATAAAGCCAATGGGGATCGTTAACCAAAGTAATAAGTTACTCACTATAATTTTAAAATAAGAAGCATTTTCTAACTTTTCTTTGTCAATGAATCTCCACATCAATAGTGTCCCAATAGCCCATATTGGTAAGATTAAAAAGAATTCTAATGTTAAAGCATTAGCGTCACCTATTGCCCCTTCTGCAAAAAAATAAGAAATTAATATTGCAAAAAACCACTAACTAAAACATTGACCTTAACTAAAATTGATTTTAATTTAAACACTTAAATATCATCCTCCCCTTTGCTCACATGTCATTACATCTAAATTATCAACAACAGATAGATACTTCCATTTGCGACACAGGGATAGCCTAAAAAACCACCTCTAAAATGATGTTGTATGTATTTATTACATACCCATTTTAGAGATGGTTTATATCATGTCTTATGAAATACTTATGAATTTGCGTATAACCTTCTTCATTGTTCTTACAGTTTATTAATAACTGCGTGAAGTGTTTCCTTTAACTCTGCATCATGCTTAGAAAGGTCCACAAGATTTCCTAGACGCTCACGTAATACAGGACGCTCAATTACTAGTTTTTCATCAAGCACTTGTACAAGTAATTCAATAATCAGACGGTCACGAACATCTAATGCTTCTTCTAAACGTTCTGGTGTAATTTTCGCATCAGTTTTTGCAGCTTTTGCCATTTTAAAAACCCCTTTTAAATTTTATATTCATGCACATCTATTTTAGCATACTGGTAAATTATTTTGAAAACTTTCTTTCATAAAAATATACCAAAACTTTACAAAAAATAAAATAAAGCTTTACGATAAATTGTTATATTCATATCATAATGCAATGCTATTCAGCCATATGATATGATTAGCACTAATCATTTTTAACATGAATTGGAGGAATTGTATGCAGCAAAAAAGCTCAACTTATTCACAGCTTATACAGGCGATTCCTAAATCGCTACAGCTATTTTTGAATGTGTGCCTTGTACTATTAGCACTCATTCTATCCTTTTTGCTATTTAAAGAGCTGATTGAGTTTCTTAAAATATTACTATTTTCTAAGGAAGGTGGCGATTATAAGCTATTCCTTGCCAATATTCTTATTTTCTTTTTATACTTTGAATTTATCACAATGATTATTAAATATTTTAAAGAGAATTACCATTTCCCGCTTCGTTATTTTATTTACATTGGTATTACAGCAATGATTCGATTAATTATTGTTGAGCACGCCCACCCTCTAAACACTTTAATTTACTCATTGATTATTCTTATACTGATTATTAGTTATTTTATTATTAATATTACACCACTGGAAAGACCGCTTCGTTCATCAATTTTTACAAAAAAAGAGCATTAGCCATCGCCTAAAATGAAATGGCCATTTTCCTTTAAAGCATGAGAGGTTTCATATACTAACAAATTATTTAGCAAAAATTACGTTCACTTTACTTTTCACCCACCCAAAAAGGATACAGGACTATGAAGTGAATGTTTTTTGCTAAAAAATAGAAATGTTGGATGCGCTCTTTTTTATATAATAAATCAACCGCAACAAGCCCTACCCAGCCTAACTCAGCAACAGATCGTTAATAAGCCCCATCCATTTTCCCCTGAAATACTGCTACAATGGTTGTTATAAATGCTAAAAAACCCTGCTCTTTTCTAACCCTCGCTCTTTCCCCTTTGCTGCATATTGCTCATAAGTATTTCATATTAATTTTTATATCCCACTGCACTAGAATAAGCTTGAAACATAATGATTGAGGAGGAATCCATCAATGAATTTAATGGATATTTATATTGATGAGGTAGCTAAAAGGCTGCATAAAGATAAACGTGAAGAAGTAAAACTCAAGCTAAAGGCTACCATTAAAGATATGCTGCCACAGGAGTATTCAGAATCAGACCTTAAGGGAGCACTGAAAAGGCTTGGGAGCCCTGTAGAGGTTGCTGCAAGCTATCGCGATACACCCCGTTTTGTTATTCATTCAAATGTTTACGATCAGTATATAAGAACATTGACATTCGTTCTGCCATGGGCAATTGTTATGACAATCATTGTGCAAATAACAAATAGAGTTATACTTTCTTCAGGAGGAGAGGCACTCCTTTCTACAATCATTTCAGCAATTGCCATGACGATTGTCGCTATTTTTTCTGTGCTATTTCATGTACTCCTTTGGGCTACAATTATTTTTATTGTGATAGATCGATTCGGCTACGATAAAATTTCATTACCTTTTATGACAAACAGTAAGCAATGGACACCTGATGATTTAGTAAGCATAAAAACAATTTCTCAGGAAAAGGCCATTCCTCGCAGTGATACTATGTTTAGTCTTGTAGGTATCGCTATTTTTTCCTATGTTTATTGGAATGCCAATCGTCTTTTAGGTATTTATACAACGAATGAGGACGGTAGCTTAAAATTTGTCATGCCCGTCTTTAATCAAGGCACCTTGCTTTTATTCGCTCCAAGCGTGTTATTTTGTATTATCGTAAGCCTTGCCCTACTATTTTTAAAATGGCGTTTAGGTCAATGGACAATGCTAATTGCCATTATTCATGCAGTGCTTCAAAGTATCGCAACTATTGTTTTTATCCTAATAGTTATTCATCCAGATATCCTGCATAGTGCCGCTCTTCCTTATATTGCGGTTATTACAGAAACTACCTCAGCAAAGGTTGCTTTTGTGATAGACAAAATTTTGCTGATTAGTATCATTATTGCTGTTTTAGCCAATGCATTTGATATTTTCCAAGGATTTAAAAAAGCAAAAAGTTAATTTCCTCTATACTTTTCGATCATCAAAATACCTTTACTCACTAATGTTTTGTATAATAATAGAATTAATAGTCATTGATATGCATGCCAATTCAATTAGAGTAAGGGGAAATAACTATGACCATTCTTCTAGTAGATGACAATCAGGTTAATTTATTTGTCATTGAAAAAATATTAAAAAACGCAGGCTATACAAACTGTGTTTCTTTGGCATCTGCTTATGAGTTATTCGATTATTTACATTTAGATGCACAAAATACAGTAGATTTAATTTTATTAGATATTATGATGCCAGAAATAGACGGAATTGAAGCCTGCAGACGCATTAAGCAACATGAAAAGTTCAAAGACATTCCCATTATATTTGTGACTGCACTTGAGGATAAAAACAAGCTTGCTGAAGCACTGGATATTGGTGGTGTAGATTATATTACAAAACCGATTAACAAAACGGAGCTGCTTGCTAGAATTCGTGTGGCTCTACGTTTAAAAACAGAGCTAGATTGGCATAAACAACATGAAAAGAAGATCACCTATGAATTAGATTTAGCTACACATGTACAAAGAAGCTTACTTAGTCCTCCATTAGATGAAAAGGATATTCGTATAGAAGTTTCATATTTGCCATGCTCTAATTTAGCAGGAGATATGTATTATTGGCATAAAATAGATGACCATCGGTATGCTATTATTTTATTAGATATGATGGGACACGGTATATCTGCAGCGCTTGTTTGTATGTTTATTTCCTCGGTATTAAGGGAGGCTGTGAAACAATTAAATGACCCAGAGCTTGTCATTAAGGACTTAAATCGTTATATGACCCTTTTACAAGATGGCAAGGAACATCAGCTTTATTATTTCACAGCTATTTATTTAGTGATTGATACAAAACAAAAAACAGTCGAATACATAAATGCTGGTCATCCTGCTGGATATGCACTGATTGATGAAAAAACATGTATTCCATTAAATCAAGGTAGCTGTGCAGTTGGCTTTTTTGATGAAATTGAAGTAACAAAGCAATATATTCAATATGAGCAGGATATTCAAATTGTCTTGTTTACAGATGGCGTGTTAGAAGCAATGGGACCATGTGAAATAGAGGCTGAAAAACATTTGCAAGCGCTCGCATCCTCTAAATGGAATTATTCACAAAGCTTAATTGATAATTTATTACCACAGGAACAACAAGAAAATCAGCCTGATGATATGTGTGTATTAATGATTCAAGCTACTTCTTAAATAGCTGCAAATCAGGGGATTGATTTTCATTCCAATCATGTACTTTTGGAAAAATCCACTTTGCTTACCTATTAGCAAAGTGGATTTTTTGATAAATTCTTTCATTGGATGCAAGCTCTATATACTTTGAAGTAACTCCTTCAAATGGCAATGCTTCTTTATCACCTAAACATAAAAACCCTTTATCGCTTAGGCTTTCAGCAAATAAATGATGCACATGGCTTTGTAGCTGTGGTGAAAAATAAATTAATACATTTCGACATAAAATAACATGAAACTCATTAAATGATTGATCTGTAACTAAATTATGCTGAGCAAAAATAATATTTTTCAATAATGCTGGATGAAAATAGGCATATTGATAATCTGTTTTATAGTATTCAGAAAAAGCATGCGTTCCCCCAGCAAGCATATAGTTTTTTGTATATGCCTGCATTTTCTGAATGGGGAAAGCACCTTTCTTCGCCTTTTCTAAAACCTGCTCATTCATATCCGTTGCATACATTACTGCCCTTTCCATCAGCCCTTCTTCTTGCAGCAAAATAGCCATTGAGTATACTTCCTCACCTGTTGCACAACCAGCATGCCATATACGGATTTCAGGATATTGTCGTAAGGCTGGAATAACCTTCTCTCGAAAGGCTTTAAAAAAGCTAGGGTTGCGAAACATTTCCGTTACATTTATTGAAAAATCATTTAATAGCTGCTCTAAAAATGCTGTATCATAAATAGCCTGCTCCTGTACACGGGAAATCGTTGGGATATTATTAATTCTCATCCTATTATGGATTCTTCGCGAAATGGATGAACGATTATATTGTCGAAAATCAAAGCCTGATAAACGATAGATAGCCTCCAGTAACAAATCAATTTCTAAATTTGTTTGCTTATTTAAGCTCTTTGCATGCTCTAAAGGCTGAAATTGCTCCATGCTTATAAACTCCCCTTCGATACTAGCCATACTCTTAATACCGATAGTAATTGCTCTAAATTTAATGGCTTACTAATATAATCGGATGCGCCAGCCTCTAATGCTTTATCACGATCATTTTTCATTGCCTTTGCTGTCAAGGCGATAATTGGCAAATCTGTTTGTTTCATTTGCTGTCGAATAATCGACATTGCTTCATAGCCATCCATATTTGGCATCATAATATCCATAAGAATCAAGTCAATATGATGGTTAGTCTGTACCATTTCTATACACTCAAGCCCATCTTTTGCAATAAGAATATTCATGCCTCTTTTTTCAAGCGTTGTTTTCAGTGCATAAATATTGCGATGATCATCATCCACAATTAAAATATTTTTCCCTTGAAAAACCTCTATCTCATGCTGGGCTATTTCTTCGTTTGCTAATGGCTGTTCCGCTATTATGTCAGCCTGCTTTGCTGTAGCTACAACCTCATTCATCGCAAGCTGCTGACACTGCTCCTCCTCGATTCCATTTGGTAGGCTTGGAAGCGTTACTGTAAAGCTACTGCCCTGTCCCTCTTCACTTTGAAGTGTAATCCAGCCACCAAGTAATTTGGCAAACTCCTTACAAATCGATAAGCCAAGCCCCGTGCCTCCATATTTCCGAACAGTGGCTCCATCAGCCTGCTGGAATGATTCAAAAATAAGCTGGTGCTTATCTTTAGAAATACCGATGCCCGTATCAGACACAGTAATTTCTAGCCAATCATTACTAATCTCTTGCATATTGCTTGTTAGCTGTTGCTGTGTAAGCTGCTGAATCGCTAATGTAACAGAACCACTCTCGGTAAATTTAAACGCGTTTGATAATAGATTTTTTAATATTTGATGGAATCGTTTTTCATCTGTATGGAACACATCCACCACATTATCTGCCTTTGTAATATGGAAAGCTAGGTTTTTCTTCATTGCAACAGGTGCAAATGTATGCTCCATCTGTGCAGGTATCTCATTCATATTTACCTCATTAAAAATAATATCAAGCTTACCTGCCTCAACCTTTGATAAATCTAATATATCATTGATTAATGCCAGCAAATCCTCACCAGAAGAATGAATAACTCTTGCAAATTCTGCTTCCTCATCTGTTAAATTGTTTTGACTATTTTCTGCCAACATTTCTGATAAAATCAAAATGCTGTTTAAAGGTGTTCGTAATTCATGCGACATATTTGCTAAAAATTCAGATTTATAATTGGAATTTACAATAAGCTGTTCTGCAGTTTTTTCTAATTCCGTCTTCGCCTTTTCTAGCTCTCTTGACTTGGATTCTGCCTCTTTTGTTCGTTCCTCAAGCTGTTCATTAATCATTGTGAGCTCTTCCGTCTGCATTTGTAATTCCTCAGATTGTGTTTGAAGCTCCTCTGATTGAACCTGTAACTCCTCAGTCATTGCTCTTGATTCATTTAATAAACGAACAATTTCCATGCGTCCTAAAACACTATTAATCGTTAAGCCAAAAGTTTCGATAACTTGCTTCACTAATTCCTGCTGCAAATGATTAAAGCTCGTCATTGTAGCTAATTCAACAACAGCAATTGCTTCATTTTCAAAAATAATTGGGACAAGCAAAATATTTTGAGGCTTTACTTCTACTAATCCTGTTTGAATGACACGGTAGTCTTGCGGAATAGTATCATAAAATAATATCTTTTTTTCTAACGCACATTGACCAATTAATCCCTGTCCCAGTTTGAAGCTGTTTATACCAACACTATGCCCCCCATCAGCAAAAGCAGCTTTTTTCATAAACTGTACTTGATCCTCCACTTCCTCTCGGATATATAATGCACCAAGAGCGGCCTCTGTTTTTTGTGCTACCTCTGATAGAAAGGTTTCAGCCAATCCTGTAAGTGCTGAAATACCTTGATATTTCTTCACAATATCTGCAACATTTGTTTGAAGCCATTCTCGTTTTTCAACGGACTCTAAAAGTATATTTGTTGCATCTGCAAGACTCTTCACTTCATCATTCGTCTTTACATGAATACGTCTTTTGAAGTTTCCCTTTGTTGCGGCAATTTCTTGAATTGTTTGCGTGACCTCTGCGATAGTTTTCACAATCGAGCGAGAAATTCCACTTGCGATAAGAATAGAGATCGCAGAAATAGCTATTAAAATACCAAATAAGCCGACCGTTAACTGACTATTTTGCTTATCTAATTGATGAGCTTTTGTTTGTGTATAGACATTTTCAGTAGAACGGAAGGAGTCAAATAGCTTACGCATTTTTTCAATATCCTGACGCCCATTATCCACTTTAAAAAATTCATTTAATGCTGCTGTATCATTATCCTTTGTAAATTGAATCGTTGGATTACCTGAATGTTCAATCCAATGTTCAATTGTTTCTTCTATTTCTTGTAATTTTTCCTTTTGAGTTGGCCTACCTTTTATTTGTAAATACAGATTATTAATATCCAATTTCCAACTTTCTGCTGCATTATCATAAGGCTCAAGATAGCTTGGATCACCTGTAATAATAAAAGCTCGCTGACTGGATTCCATATCTAATACATATTTTTCGATATTATTCGTAAGCGCTTGAACCTTTGAATCATATTCAATAATATAATTTCTTTCCTCCTGCAAAGAGGTAATTTGATGATTTAATATAATAACGGCTGCAAGCAGACAAAGAATTATAACGATATAACCTAATGTAATTTTGGAGCGTATTCCTAGTTTTAGCCTATTCAACATTTGGTTTTCCTACCTTTACCTTTTCATTCTACTTCTTATTACTAACATACAATCAATTGAACTACCCCCACTTACTCGCTAACGCTCCTTGAAGTGGGAGATTCCTAAGAACACCAGCGTAACCGCTAGTTATGGATTAGGCTATCCCCGTAGTCCCTACGGTTAGAAGCCTTATTGCTTCATTTTTTAGGTTTATACTTGCGTTCATATCTCTGTCATGATGTATTTCACAAGCAGGACAATTCCATTCACGAAGGTTTAGATGCTTAACGTCTTTGTTTTTGTAACCACAAGATGAACACAATTGGCTTGAAGCAAATGTTTTGGATACAGTCACTACTTGTTTGCCGTACCATTTTGCTTTGTACTCAAGCACCGTTCTAAATTGTGACCATGCTGCTTCACTGATTGCTTTCGCTAACTTGTGGTTTTTTAGCATATTGGACACTTGCAAATCTTCGATACCGATGACATCGTGGTTTTTGATGATTTCAGTTGAGATTTTTTGCAAATAGTCTGTTTTTGCATGCGCTATTTTTTCATGAATACGTGCTACTTTACGTTTTGCTTTTGATAGTTTTTCGCTTCATCTAGCTTACATTTTCGTTTGAATGCTACTTCCTGTCGCCTAGACAGAATACGCTGTTCTTCTACTAACTTTTCTTCTAATGTGCGAAACCATTTAGGGTTGCCGAATCGTTGCCCTGTAGAAAGAATCGCAAAATCTTTGAGTCCTACATCGACACCGACAGAAGAACCTGTTTTTTCTACTGGCTGCACGTCTGTTTCAGCAAGAATGGATACAAAGTATTTACCACTTGAATTGCGTCTGATTGTCGCGTTAAGTATACGCCCTTCAACCTCACGACTTTTTGCAAACTTGACGAATCCAAGTTTGGGCAACTTGATTTTGTTTCCTACAATCGCTATATTGCCGTTCGTATATTTCGTTGTGTAAGATTGTACTTTACTTTTTTAGACTTGAAACGTGGTGCTTTGTTCTGTTTTTTGAAGAATCTTGCATAAGAATCCGCAAGGTTTTTAAGGGCGGATTGAAGCGCAATGCTGTCTACTTCTTTCAACCATACGAATTCTTTTTTTAATTGCGTTAATTCAGCAGAAAATAAATGGTAAGATAATCCTTTGCCTGTTTCTTTGTACATGTCGTTCCATTTTGCTAAAAAATGGTTGAACACAAAACGAGAACAGCCAATCGCCTTTGTGATGAAGATTTCTTGCTCTTTGTTTGGATAGATACGGAATTTGTATGCCTTGTTTACCAACATTGCTTTTCACCTCACTTTAGACCTTGATTTTCGATATACTTTTTAACTACGTTGATGGGAGAACCACCCGTAGTTAATAGACAAAAACTTCTTGACCAAAACATTTCTTTCCATCATTTTTTTCTTACTTGTGTAAAGTCCTTTTTCATCATTTGAATAGAACGTGAATATGGTCATCCATTCAACTAATGATATATTGTATTTCTTTCCTAACTTGACAAACATATCTTTTGCATAGTCAGATATTTCGTTATCAAAGACTTTTTTACGGTATTTAACAACTAATATAAGATGGTAATACATCAAGAACACTGAATGATTATTACTATCTAATTTCATTGAAATACCAGCCTTTCTTTTAGATAAGACTGATTCTATCATAGCACAAAAAACGAGATAATTTTTAGGCTTATACCTAGCCGACAGAAGACTCCCACTTACTCGCTAACACTCCTTGAAGTGGGAGTCTTCTGTCGGAAAACGATAAAACAGGTGTGTTGATTTCTGTTACTGCTACAAAATAAATTACTTTTACAGATAGAGTAATATTTGCTAATATTACTCTGACAGATAGAGCAATAAACTAAAGTAGGTGACTTATGGTTCGAAGTGATATTATCCGAGGACATTTGGATGCGATTATTTTACGACTAATTTCGGAAAGGGATCGCTATGGCTATGAAATTTCTCAGGAAATAAGTCTTCGTACAAACAATCGTTTTCAAATTAAAGAAGCGACATTGTATGCTGTGTTCCAACGTCTTGAAAAAAGAGAAATTATTGAAGCCTATTATGGAGATGTTTCGCATGGTGGCAAAAGAAAGTATTATCGCATTACTCCACTAGGTAAAGCCTATTTAAGTGAATTAGTAAAAGAGTGGTCGGAAGTAAAAGAAATTATCGACTTATTTATGGAGGACTTAGAATGAAAAGAATAAAAAACCATATTGATGAGCTTTTTAAGGATATTCCGCATAACAATGAAACCGAAATGGTGAAACAAGAAATCATTGAAAACCTTGAGGAAAAAGTATTTTATTTGATGGAGCAAGGAAAAGAGCAAGAGGATGCCATTAATAAAGCTATTGTAGAATTTGGCGATATGGAGGATTTAAAAAAGGAGCTTGGTGTGAGAGAGCCTGCTAAAAAAAGTATGGCAAAATTAAATTTAGAGTTTTCTGTTTGGGGCAGTATTTTAATTATTGCATTTTTTATTTTTATAAATCTTTATTACACACCACATACAATTTGGGCGATTTATCCAATTTTCGCAATCCTTTGGTGGCCGCTATCAATGTATTTCGTATGGTCACGCAAGAAATGGAGTGAATAACTATGAAAAACTTTATTAACTTTTCACTAGCAGGAAGTTTAATGACTATTATTTTTTTAGGCATTGTCAATTACATAACTTCTCCTCAAACGTTGTGGTTTATTTACCCTTGCTTATTACTATTGCTATGGCCAATTACATTAATTTTTATGGTAAAAAAAATGTACAAACAATATTCACTCGTTTGTAGTATGATGATAATTGCATTTCTTATTGTAGAAAATTATTTAGATGCGCCTCAACATTTATGGTTTGTTTATGCCATTTACCCAATTATTTGGTGGCCTATTCTTATGTACTTAGGTGAAAAAGCTAAAACATTACAAGTTGCGCTAATTGGCTGCATATCCACGATTATCTATTATTCTTTATTAAATATAATTATTTCTCCTCAGTACCCTTGGGCTATTTATCCTGCATTTTTAGTGTTATGGTGGCCTTTAGCTTTATATCATGCCCAACGGAAAACTTTTGTAGCTTTCTCTGTTACAGCTACATTATTAATTAGTATCTTTTTTATTATTGTAAATATCGTTTCTTCGCCAACTATTATTTGGGCAATCTACCCTATTTTCGTTACACTATGGTGGCCTTTAAGTATGTATTTTTATGTATATAAAAGGAAAATATATCATATATAAGAATGGTATCAAATGGTTGGACTTCACAATATTATTAATTTAGACTAATAAACATACAATTCCTTTGACTTTGTTTAAACAATAATAGTGAGGTGAGTGACATTGACCTATATCATTATAATCCTCGTCATTTGTTCTCTTATTTCTGGTGCATTCATTATTACCAGTGTTGTAAAACAGATCAACGCAAGTAAGCAAGTGTTTCAACAGCAAAAGGAAATCTTGGATGAGGGTACGCCTGCCAAAGCTGTGGTTAACGCTATTGAACATACAAATGCCATGATTGGCAATCACCCGAAAGTAGTACTAGATTTAACTGTTACTCTACCAAATGGAGAAATGACAAATACGATTATCAAGACCGCCATTCCTATCGTACACATCCCTTCATTCCAAAAAGGTGAAGTCATCGACGTAAAATATAAAACAGTCAATGGGCAACTGAAATTTGAGGTAGTAGACTCTTATTCGCCTTATAGCTAGCATGTCAAGAAGCTCCTTTTTGAACGAAGGAGCTTATACTTTTAATAATTTTATATTCACAACTACTAGTATAAGATTTGGTAAATAGAAGAATAACAAAACCTTTACTAATAGCCTCACTGAGCCAATAACAGCAAACACACTGCCAATTGGTAAAGTAGCTAATATGATGCTCCCTATAACCAGATGGAAATATAAAAAAGCTAGCACTACTATTTGAGCAATATACGTATATGGAAATAATAAATTTATAGCAACTATTGGAAGAGAGAGGCCTAAATAGACAAATCCCAGTCTATTTTATATAACCCTCCCATCCGTCATAAAATAGGAAAAACCCATTAAATATAAACTATTGGCTAGCATTATTACACATTTTATAAGTGGTAGCACTGCTTTATCCTCAATTTCATCAACATTTCTCAATTTCCCCTTCAAGAAATTGAATAAGATATTTTTCCGGCTCAGTAAGGAACTCTTGAAAGCTGCATAAATTTGCATATTCCTTATGCTCAATATCATAGCACCCTACTTGTCCCTTTGGGTTCCATACTATTTGAATATCAGAATAGTTATCAATATTTGCCGAAAGACGCAGTAGCTTTTGACGACCAAGCTTGATTTCAATTGTATCTATTAGTGTAAAAAAATCGATATAATGAATATTATAATCATTTGACGGAAGCTCAAGCCGCAATTGATCTCCTGTTAAAAAATCAATTAGTGCATCTGGTAATTGATACTTTTTCAGCTGATACTTTTTATTTTCTAAATGATGAAGTGCTGTTGGTTCTAATGCCTTCAAATAGTCAGCCAACTCTTTATTTTTCATACTTACTGCAATCGTATAAGCTCTTTCCCCGTCTTTCTCTACTAAAGTAATATCCGCACCCCGCTCAACCAAATATTTTACCATAGTCAAATTACCCATACGTGTAGCAACGGTTAACGGTGTAGCGCCATACGGATAGACCCTATCTGGCCGTTGATAATTAATATTTACCCCATGATCAAGTAAATATGAAACTATTTTCATATCATAATTTGATACAGCCTGACGCAATAATGCTCCACCGTGCTGCCGAATATCAAGCCCAAGCTCGTGAATAAGCGGGATATTTTTTTTATTGCCATAATACGCTTGCGAATAAGCCCCAGAGCCGACCTGATTATCTCCATCTAGCTTTGCCCCATGCTCAACAACATAACGAACTATCTTCTCCCTACAATATCGAACAGCCTTTAAGAAAGCGGGATTCTTTTCAACATTTAAATTTACATTATGCGCTACTAATAATTTTACTACATCAAATTGTTGTGAAATTAATGCTAAGTCTAATGGGCTTAATGATATGTGCTTACTTAATGAAATAGCCTCTTCAATATTCCAGCCATTATTCAGTGCATGCTGTAAAGCAGAAATATCACCTTTATAGATATACATTGCAAGTTCTGGTAGCTGATGAAACGTTCCAATATCTTGTAGCTTAATCATTGAATAAATAACCCCTTTCCTACATTTACAAATAGTATAGAAAACATACTGCTTGCAAGTAATTTAGTCAATTAAATAACTCTCTTGATTTAAATCAATGCCTCTGCACAATACTTTCTCTAAATAATAGTTATAGGCTATACTACAATGTAGCCTCTATCATTCTTAAAATGATTATGTTTTGATTGTTCCTTTTTTGGAAAAAAAGACAATTTATCTTACGGGTCACCATTGCAAGCTATGTATATTTATTGTGTACCTGCTCTTTATTAAGAGTTGTATATTTTTTAAAAATGGACGGTATATATTACAAAATATTTTAATATATAATGATATATGCTATTTTCGCCAAATAAAAATGGAACCCCCAATCTTGAGATGATTGAAGGCTCCATTTAGAAACGCTTACATAAGTTACCTTTATTTTAACTGAAGTGCTTTATCTGTTGTTTCATTAACTTCTTTTAAAAGCTCTGGGTTTTCTGCTAAAGATAAACCGTAAGATGGAATCATTTCTTTAATTTTTGGCTCCCATTCTTTCATTTGTTGTGGGAAGCATTTATTAATAACCTCAAGCATAACATGTACAGCCGTAGACGCACCTGGTGAAGCTCCTAGTAACGCTGCAATTGAGCCATCAGCAGCACTTACAACTTCTGTACCGAATTGAAGTGTTCCTTTACCGCCAGCTTCTGTATCTTTAATAACTTGTACACGTTGACCAGCCACAATAATATCCCAATCATCACTTTTTGCATTTGGAATAAATTCACGTAATTCATCCATACGTTGCTCTTTTGATAGCATAAGCTGCTGGATTAAATATTTTGTTAAAGCCATTTCTTTAACGCCTGCTGCTAGTAATGTTGTAATATTATGCGGCTTTACAGAAGCGAATAAATCCATATTTGAACCTGTTTTTAAGAACTTTGGTGAGAAGCCTGCAAATGGTCCAAATAATAATGATTTTTTATTATCAATATAACGTGTATCAAGATGTGGAACAGACATTGGTGGCGCACCAACTTTTGCTTTTCCGTATACTTTTGCATGATGTTGCTCAGCAACTTCCTGATTTTTACATGCTAAGAATAGACCACTAATAGGGAATCCACCGATATGTTTTCCTTCAGGAATACCTGATTTTTGTAGTAATTCAAGGCTTCCTCCGCCAGCGCCAAGGAAAACAAATTTCGCTGTATGGTATTCCATTTTACAACCATCTAAATCGTGAACATGTACTTCCCATGAACCATCACTATTTTGTTTTAAGCTTTCAACACTATGATTGTAGTTAATATCGACATCTTGTGTTTTTAAATGATCAAATAACATACGTGTTAAAGAACCAAAGTTAACATCTGTACCCGCATCGATTTTTGTTGCAGCAATAGCTTCATCTGCTGAACGATTCTCCATAATCAATGGAATCCATTTTTTTAGTGTTGTAGGATCATCAGAAAATTCCATTCCCTCAAATAATGGATTTTTCGTCATTGTTTCATAACGTTTTTTTAGAAACTCAACATTTTCTTTCCCTTGTACTAAGCTCATATGTGGTAAAGGCATAATGAAGTCTTGTGGATTAGCAATTAGCTGATTGTTTACAAGATACGACCAGAATTGCTTTGAAACTTGGAACTGCTCATTTACGTTAATTGCTTTTTTGATATCGATAGTTCCGTCTTTTTTCTCAGAAGTATAGTTCAGCTCACATAGTGCAGCATGTCCAGTTCCCGCATTGTTCAACTCGTGAGAACTTTCTTCTCCTGCCTTCTCTAGCTTTTCGAATACTGTAATTTTCCAATCTGGTGCTAATTCTTTGAGTAATGTTCCCAAAGTTGCACTCATGATTCCGGCACCAATTAAGATAACATCTGATTTAATTTGTCTGTTACTCATTTTTACCTTCCTTATATATTAAGATTTGCAGAAAGGATGTAAGCTCTCCTGCTTAGAAGTACAGTAAGCCGTGGAGTAACCTTCGAGCACACCATTTCTGTATCAATTATTACCTTATTGCAGTTTATCACAATTAATTCAAGAATAAAATATCAACTATTTATATGAGATTTATCCGTTTTTTTCGAGCCTTTCTATTCATAATTCAAGCAAAAAAACTACTATTATTTTATAGGTAATTTCACTGTTATAAAATTAGCAGCATCAAAATAGTTGACATTTTCATATAAACCAACTCTTTATGTTGTTATATCTATATAATAACATAAAAATATTGTTTGGAAGCAATATTGTAGACTATCCATTCTCAAAACAAAAAGTCGCACTTCACATATAGCAAGTACGCCCCTTTCCAATATATTTACAATAGCTTCATCAATAGCTGATAAAATAGCCCTTTATATAGAATATCAAGCACACCAGCAATAATGACCACAACAATTATTAAAAATATAAATGTTTTTTTATTTTTAGAAATCCATTTCAATAGATTCCACTCCTCTAACTTTATAGTAAACATATTAAGTATAGATGAGATTTAGGCAAAATAGTAATGCTTATTTATTTTCTGCTATATAGTGGCACTAAAAAGACTTAAGCCCATCAACTTGAGCTTAAGTCTTTTTCCTTTTTACTATCGTGTTATGTTTTCCTTCATTTCATGTAGCTGCTGCTTAATCTGTGCTAGGTATTCTTTATTTTGTTGCACTGTATCCAAATGTTCACCATATTGCTCTGCGTTGAAACGTGCATTTTCTGCATGTTCAATTTGATTGAAGGCATGCTCTATCGCTATCTCCTCTGGATGTGATTTTGCATGCTTTAACAAACGATCTGCTTTTTGTACAGAATTACTAAACAATGTACTTGGATGATCCTGCTTCCAGCTTGTATCTGAGTGTTTAGCCATTTATTTCTCTTCCCTTCTTAAATAAGTTAAATGCTCTAGAAAGTATTCAAAAAATATAACATGAGGAACATAACACATTATTTCCCAGGTTATAAAAAGGAACTAAGGCATAAACCTTAGTCCTTCTTCTCAATGTGCTGAATAGCTGTCAAATATAAATTAGTGCCATGCTGTTCGCTCGCTTACAGGCTGTTGAGTACCTGTTTTCCCTCGGCTTTCAGCAAAGTTGTTTACTTGTGCTAAAGCACTATCAAGCTCAAATTCAGAGCCAAACTCCTCCTGCTGAAGCTTCTGATGGCGGTTGCTTTTGCTTGCACTTCTCGTCCCATTGACTTTTGCACTGTTACGATTTGTCTTCATATTTGACATAACCATCCTCCATCGATTATTTGAAAAGCTCATATCAACTTTTCATATTAAAGTTTGTCCACCACTATAAAATTTTATGAATCATAAAATTTTATTCTCTCCTCCTTTTTAGACATAAAAAATCACTATTTAGGGTAAGTATATTGTTGAGTTTCTCTTTATTTTGATTACCATAAGTTTGAAAATAAATTTTAAGACTCTTGCAATCTTATTTTCTTTCCGTCTATAATACTTGTATACAAGTATACTTAAAATAAAAAAAGGTGGTATTATGAGCGAATCTAAGGAGTTTTTATATCCACAAAAATGGCTTTCTAAGGCTTCAACTGGTGATCGTGTAGCTTACGAACTGAGAATGCGTATTATTGCAGGCATAATTGAAAGCGGTACCATTCTTTCTGAAAATAAATTGGCTGCTGATTTTGAGGTAAGCCGCTCACCTATTCGTGAAGCCTTAAGAACATTGTCATCTGAAAACATCATCCGTTTAGAAAAAACAGGCGCTGTTGTACTAGGCTTATCAGAAAAGGAAATTGAAGAAATTTATGATGTTCGTTTATTGATTGAAACATTTGTGTTTGAACGTCTTATTAAAATGGATACAACTAACCTAGCCACGGAACTTAGTAAAATTTTAGAAATGATGAAGGTTGCCATAAAATATAACGACGCTGATGAGTTTTCTTATCAGGATGTTATGTTCCATGAAGCCATTATTCGCTCCATTGGGCACTCTTATATCACAATGATTTGGAATAACTTAAAGCCAGTAATGGAAGGCTTTATTCTGCTATCAATGCGTATGCGCTTTAAAGAAAAATATGAGGATTTTAATCGCATTATTAAAAACCATGAATTATACATTGATGCCATCAAATCAAAGGATAGAAAGCTTATGATTAAATCCCTACACGAAAATTTTGACGATGTCCAAGGGAAGGTAGAAGATTTATGGAGATCACAAATGCTATCCAAAGGAGTTGAAGCACAAGATGACTAGCTATATGTTAGGTGTCGATATTGGTACTACAAGCACAAAAGCCGTACTATTCAGTGAACAAGGCGAAGTGATTCAACACGAGAATATCGGGTATCCGCTTCATACACCTGATATTTCCACAGCTGAGCAAAATCCAGATGAAATTTTCCAAGCTGTACTACAAGCCATCGCCAATATTACGAAAAAGCATTCGGATAAACCGCTATTATTTATTTCCTTTAGTAGTGCTATGCATAGTGTTATTGCCATAGATGAAGACGATCAGCCATTAACGCCTGTTATTACATGGGCAGATAATCGTAGTGAAGCTTGGGCACATAAAATCAAAGATGACTGGAATGGTCATGAAATTTATAAAAGAACGGGTACACCTATTCATCCAATGTCACCATTAAGTAAAATTACATGGCTTGTCAATGAACATCCTGAAATAGCTAGTAAAACGCAAAAATACATTGGCATTAAAGAATATGTTTTTAAAAAGCTTTTCGATCAATATGTGGTCGATTATTCATTAGCTTCAGCTATGGGCATGATGAATCTTCATACATTAGCTTGGGATGAGGAAGCATTAACAGTTGCAGGCATTACAAAGGAGCAATTATCAACGCTTGTGCCAACAACTACGCAATTTACTAACTGCAATGCTAAGCTAGCAAAGCAAATTGGCATTAACCCTCAAACACCTTTTATCATTGGTGCAAGTGATGGCGTCCTGTCGAATTTAGGTGTCAATGCCATTAAAGAAGGCGAAATCGCTGTCACAATTGGGACAAGCGGTGCGATTCGTACAATTATTGATAAGCCTAAAACAGATGTGAAAGGTAGAATTTTCTGCTATGCCTTAACAGAGAATCATTGGGTTATTGGCGGACCTGTCAACAATGGCGGTATGATTTTCCGCTGGATTCGAGATGAATTTGCTTCTTCTGAAATTGAAACAGCTAAAAGATTGGGCATTGATCCATACGAAGTATTAACGAAAATTGCCGAACGTGTCAGACCTGGTGCTGATGGATTACTATTCCATCCATATTTATCAGGCGAACGGGCACCTTTATGGAATCCAGATGTACGCGGTTCATTTTTTGGCTTAACAATGTCCCATAAAAAAGAGCATATGATTCGAGCTGCACTTGAAGGGGTTATTTACAATTTATATACAGTTTATTTAGCTTTACTTGAATGTATGGAAAGCCCTGTTACTCGTATTCAAGCAACAGGTGGCTTCTCTCGCTCTGAAATTTGGCGACAAATGATGGCAGATATCTTTGAATCAGATGTAGTCGTGCCTGAAAGCTACGAAAGCTCCTGCTTAGGCGCTTGTATCTTAGGTTTATATGCTACTGGAAAAATTGATTCCTTTGACATCGTTGCGGATATGATTGGTGATACGTATAAACATACACCAAAGGAAGAGGCTGTAAAGGAATATAGACAGCTACTGCCTATTTTTATTCGTCTATCACGACTATTAACAGATGACTATACAGCTATTGCCAATTATCAAAGAAGTTTAAATAAATAAGCTCCAAAGGAGGAACATAACATGCCATTAGTTATTGTCGGAATTGGAATTATTGCATTGCTAATTTTAATCATGGGCTTTAAGCTAAATACTTTTATTTCGTTAATCATTGTATCATTTGGTGTAGCCTTAGCCCTTGGCATGCCTTTAACAGAAATTGTGCCAACAATTGAAGCTGGCTTAGGTGGAACACTTGGTCACTTGGCATTAATATTTGGTCTAGGTGCTATGCTAGGTCGATTAATTGCTGATGCAGGTGGTGCACAGCGTATTGCCATGACGCTTGTCAATAAATTTGGGGAAAAGAATATCCAATGGGCAGTTGTAGCAGCATCATTTATTATCGGTATCGCTCTGTTCTTTGAAGTAGGGCTTGTATTATTAATTCCAATTGTCTTTGCCATTTCAAGAGAATTAAAGGTTTCCATTCTATACCTCGGTATTCCAATGACAGCAGCATTATCTGTTACACATGGATTTTTACCGCCACATCCCGGCCCTACCGTAATTGCTGGGGAATTTGGGGCGAATATTGGCGAAGTATTGCTTTACGGATTTATTATTGCCATCCCAACCGTTATTTTAGCTGGACCGCTCTTTACAAAATTGGCAAAAAAGCTAGTGCCTGAATCCTTCAATAAGGAAGGGAATATTGAATCTTTAGGTGAGCAAAAAACTTTTAAAATAGAAGAAACACCTGGCTTTGGTATTAGTGTTTTCACTGCACTACTACCTGTTATTTTAATGTCGATTGCAACAATTATTACATTGCTACAAAAAACAGTTGGCTTTGATGATAATGCCCTATTAGCTGCCATTCGCTTTATTGGTGAGGCTGGTACTGCTATGTTAATTTCCCTATTAGTAGCTGTCTATACAATGGGGATAGCAAGAAATATTCCAATTAAAGAAGTAATGGAATCTTGTACAACAGCTATCCTGCATATTGGGATGATGCTTTTAATTATTGGTGGCGGTGGCGCCTTCAAACAAGTGCTGATTAATGGTGGCGTTGGTGACTATGTTGCTGAGCTATTCCATGGAACTACATTATCACCTATTTTACTTGCGTGGATTATCGCAGCAATCTTACGTATTTCATTAGGGTCTGCTACAGTTGCTGCTTTAACAACAGCAGGACTTGTTATTCCAATGCTAGGTCAAAGCGATGTTAACCTTGCATTGGTCGTTCTTGCTACAGGAGCGGGAAGCTTAATTGCCTCACATGTAAATGATGCAGGCTTCTGGATGTTTAAAGAATATTTTGGCTTAAGCATGAAGGAAACCTTTGCGACATGGACATTACTCGAAACAATTGTATCTGTAGCTGGTTTAGGATTTATTTTATTACTTAGTTTATTTGTCTAACAATCATCACCATCTAATAAAGGAGCGAAAAAAATGTTAAATACAATAGGCGTTATTGGTTTAGGCGTTATGGGTAGTAATCTTGCTCTGAATATGGCCAATAAAGGTGAACATGTATCGATCTATAATTATACAAGGGATTTAACAGATAAACTTTTGGAAAAGGTTGAAGGTCAAGCACTATCACCTTATTATGTGTTAGAAGACTTTGTACAATCATTAGAAAAACCTCGTAAAGTATTTCTAATGGTGACAGCAGGCAAGGCGATTGATTCGGTTATTCAATCTTTAGTCCCTCTTCTTGACAAAGGCGATATTATTATGGATGGTGGGAACTCTCACTATAAAGATACTGAGCGTAGATATAGTGAGCTAAAGGCACAGGGTATCGGATATTTAGGAATTGGTATTTCAGGCGGAGAGGTTGGTGCGTTAACAGGTCCTTCTATTATGCCTGGTGGCGATAAGGATATTTATGAAAAAGCTGCTCCTATTTTAACAAAAATTGCTGCACAAGCCGATGGCACACCTTGCTGCACATATATTGGTCCCGAAGGTGCAGGGCATTTTGTGAAAATGGTGCATAATGGGATTGAATATGCCGATATGCAGCTTATTGCAGAAGCCTATACATTTTTGCGAGAAAATGTAGGCTTATCAGTTGAGGAAATTGCTGATACTTTTGAAATATGGAATCAAGGTGAGCTAAAAAGCTACTTAATTGAAATTACAGCTGAAATTTTAAGGAAAAAGGATGATATAACAGGCTTACCATTAATTGATGTTATTCTCGATAAGGCTGGTCAAAAGGGGACTGGCAAATGGACAAGCATGCAATCCATTGATAACGGTATTCCTACATCCATTATTACAGAGGCGCTCTTTGCTCGCTATGTATCTGCGTTAAAAGACGAGCGTGTCCATGCGGAATCAATTTTAGCAGGCCCTAACAAAAACCATCTTCATGGCGCAGATAAAGCTATGTGGATTGAATCTGTAAGACAAGCATTATATATGGGGAAAATTTGTGCTTATGCACAAGGGTTTACACAATATAAAATGACATCTGAGCTTTATAACTGGAACTTGCCATTAAAGGATATTGCGCTTATTTTCCGTAGCGGCTGTATTATCCGTGCAGAGTTTTTAAATGTTATTAGTGAGGCTTATGAAAATCAACCTGCGCTTGCTAATTTATTGATTGCTCCATACTTTGCAGAAAAAACAAAGGATTATCAACATGGCTTAAGAAAAATTGTTTCTGAAGGCATTTTATCAGGTACTGCCTTACCATGTTTAAGTGCTTCGCTTTCCTATTACGATAGCTACCGAACTGGCACATCTAATGCTAATTTACTTCAGGCACAACGTGATTACTTTGGTGCTCACACTTATGAACGACGTGACCAAGAAGGCATCTTCCATACAAATTGGTAATAAATAAAGCTAAAATATACAGGATCACATGAATGACCTTGTATATTTTAGCTTCTATTTTTGGTATATACATACTTGATTGCGTCCTGCTTGTTTTGCTGAATAGAGGGCTTTATCTGCTTTATTTAAAAGCTGGTACAATGTTTCCTCTCGATTTGTGGCTTCCGCCACACCACAGCTAATTGTAGTCGTAATTACACCTTCAGCTACTAGCAATGGCTGAGAGGCCACACTATGACAAAGCTGCTGTGCTAAAGCCTCTCCTTCTGCCAACGTACCACCCTTAAGTGCAAGCACAAATTCCTCACCACCATACCTTGCAAAAAGTGCTGCTTTTGTGATTAGTCTTTGACAAACCTTTACAACATGTACAAGCACCTGATCGCCAACGGCATGACCATACGTATCATTTACTTTTTTAAAATAATCAATATCAATTAAAATCACTGTAAAGGGTGCTACGGTTTCCATCGCCTCTTGGTAAGCTTGATTACATTGCTGAAAAAATGCACGACGATTATAAATTTGCGTTAGCTCATCATAATAAGCTTGCTGCTCTAGCATTTTTTGCAAATTTTTCAGCTCTGTAATATCTGTAAAAATTAACAATAATCCTTTATCATGCTGTAGTGTTGTAATACGTACTTGATAAGTTCGAGTAGTATGAGTCAGCTCAAATTCCGTAGTTTCCAATGTAAAGGGTGTGGATTGTCCAAATATAATAGACCATACTTGCTCAAAATCCAATCCAAACATAATTTTTGATAGCTGAGGAAACATTTTTTGACATGCTCGATTAAACTCAATTAGCCGATAGCATTGATCTAATACTATAACCCCATCGTTCATACTATGAAATATTGCATCTTTAGCAATTGGCATCACTCTAAATAATCGAGAAGAGCGAATAGACCATAAATACAATAGCGAAGAAACCCATAAAACCATTGGAACAGGGTCAATTCCTTGTGGTGTAAAGCCCATCAAATAGATAAAGCCTGTCATCATTGAGATTAGCTGACCACACATTAATGCAATTAATTGCCATCGGTATGCTTTAACTGTTTCTTTCCAATACGTTAAGATCAATAGAAATGCTACAAACATACAGGCAAAGGTATATACACCATGAATGATATACCATATCCCAATCTCTTGATAAATATAAGGAGCCCCAAGTACAGGGTCAATTTCGAATACGCTATAATGTAGATGGTGGATATCATTTGTAGCTACCATTATTAAATTAATAAAGGGAATAAAAAGAAGTGCTATTATTTTTATTTTTGTAATATAAAAGCCTACATAGTGCATAATAAACAATAAGCCTAGTGGAGCTGAAATAGCTATTCCAATATACTGAATAACCGTCCAAAACTTTATTGCCTCTAATGTTGTGGCGGTCATACCAAACGCACTAGCAAAGCAATACAATGCTATAAAAGCTGTATAACCAATAAACAATTGAGCAATTTTTGTATAGTTATAGCGCTTGAGAAATACATACAAACATAAATACAAATTTAATACACCCGATATACAGCTAAGAGTAATAACAGCAGTCAATTGGGAATTCACGTTTATGTACCTCTTTTATTTTTAATTTAGCATAAATATAAAGTTTTGTAGATTAATTTATAAAAAGCTTTGTTACAAATTATTAATCATTTCAACTACTTCCATACATATTTCCCGTACAATATTTTCATATGGCGAATTCAAATATTATTTTCCTTTCCGACCCATCCGGAAATTTTATCGTTTTCCGACAGAAGACGCCCGCTGCAATAACTAGATGGGGGTAGTTCAAACATCCTTTTTACAATAAATATATTGTCTTTACAGGCGCTCTTTCCACGATGACCCGCTTAGAGGCTGCTAAACAGGTAAATGCCTATTGAGGAATATTGCAAGGAGCTGTTACAGCAAAAACGGATTTCATTATTCTTGGCAAAAAACGACGAGGCATTAGCACAAAGCAGAGCAACTAACCCGCCTTGGTGAGGATATTCAAATAATTGTAGAGGATGATTTTTATGGCTTATTTCCATGCCAATAAAACCTTAAAAAATAAGACGCTGGGACAAAAGTATTTTAGCCAATCAAAAAGCCGAACTATTTAAGAAACAATTGTACAGTGTTCCTTAATAGTTCGGTTTGCTCTTTTTATTGAAGGATATTTACTAAAATATCCTTCGGCTTTTCGAAGCTGCAATTTAGTTATGCCCTAGCCTCTTATTGTGCAATTAATTATTTATGAACTTTTGGTGCTGGATAATCAAAGCCCTTTGTATCAACCTCTACCTTTTTCATTTGCTGATCCTCTAATGGCTTATCCGCACCATCTCGCTCAACCGCAACAATGGCATCAACTGTTTCCATGCCCTCAATCACTTTCCCAAAAGCAGCATACTGACCATCGAGCTGTGATTCCTGCTCTACCATAATGAAAAATTGCGAGCCTGCAGAATTGAAGTCCTGTGAACGAGCCATTGAAATAACACCACGCTCATGCTTTAAATTATTTTCAAAACCATTTGCTGAAAACTCACCATCAATCGAATAGTCTGGACCACCCGTACCATTCCCTACTGGATCACCGCCCTGAATCATAAAGCCAGGAATTACCCTATGAAAAATAAGCCCATCATAAAATCCCTTTTCCACTAAAGAAATAAAATTTGCAACAGTATTCGGTGCTGTAGCAGGCTCTAGTTCAATCACAATTTTTTCATCATTGCTCATAGTAATTGTTACAATCGGATTTTCCTTTACCTTTGTTGCATAATCCACCGCATCATCCGCATTATTTTTATCTTCTGTTGTGCCACAGCCTACCAAAAGGAAGACAAGTGTTAGTAATGCTAAAAACCCTTTATAGCGTCCAACCATTTTTTCAACTCCTATTGATCAATATTTCGCATTATCAACTTTATCGCATTATCCTTCTATTGTGAACAGAAACCCTTATATAAGCTACTTGAAAAATATTTATAGCTTTTCTATCTTAATAAACAAATATTCCTATGGAAAAGCCAATTTAGAAGAAACAGCAGCTTATAGTAGTAGCGCTCCTCAATAGGGTTACATATTATTAAACAACCTCTTTAAAGCTATTTTCTAAATGATTTAGAAATTACCCAAATCGTTAGAAAAAGAAAGGCTACGTATAAAATAACGATAAATGTAATTCCAATAGCACTTCTTGGTATAAACCTTAAAGATCAAATTACAGCCATAATAGTAGCAAACTAAAACGATCTTTCCTTATTTTTGTATTCATTTTTTCAGATTAAAAGCAATGATTAAATATGCTATTGGCGGAGATATGATAGCAATTACTATAGATGAATTCCTCCTCAAATATCAAGGTAGGCTTTCTTCATTTTTATCCATAAATCTAAATTATACCTTATATAAAATTTCATTTTTGTAAATATATAGATAAAGTGATTGTAACATATAAAAGAGAAATTTATTATGATTAAATCAAAAAATTATTGCTTGTCTATTATCTAGATATAGAATTTATATAAAATAATTCTGCTTATGCAGATATTTTATTAAACAAGCTATCAAAATGAATCCGATAACATAGTTAAAACAATAGGTTGTTTTCTATTGGAAATCAATGCACCATCTAATAAACCTATTATCACATTAAAAGTATACTCATGCAGGTACAAGCATTGAAATTCAACAACTTTGTTATTCGTATACAATTCCTTTATCAAGCATTGATTTATTTTGCACTGGATTTCCTAAAATATACATCTTTTTCAAATTAGGTAAGATCACTAAAGACTCAATATTTGGAATAGCGTTATTTTCCAAATGAAGCACCTCAATTTGTTGCCAATTCTCCATAAAGCCTAGCGATTGCAATGTGTTATCCTGCATTGTAAATGAACGTAAGACAGTCATATTTTTAAAGTAAGGCATCATTTTATTCACATCAGTTAACCAATCCCCATCATCAATTTTAAAAGAGGGTTTATAGAGAGCTAAGTGCTCTAATGTATTATTTACAAACGGCTTTTCACTATTGATACTAAAAGAACAACCTCTACAATCAAATGTTTTTATATGCTGCAAATTAAATAACTCATCTGTTTCACTGAAAAAATATGCCTCACTTACATATAATGTTTGCAAGCTAGGTAATTGATTTAATGAGCGAATATTAATAATTTCCTCGCCCTCCACTGTGGCTAGCTGCTCCAGCTGTGGAAATTTCAATAGCTGTGCAGCATCAAAATTCGAGGAAAGATGAACAGTCAAATCATTTAATGCTGGTGCATCTAATTTAGAAATAAGGGCTTCATTCAATTCTGCCTTCTTTAAATTTGGTGCAACAATTGCTGGCACAAGCTCTTTATAATAACCTATTATTTTCAGCTCTGTTAAAGATGATAGGCTACCTATTGCCTCAAGTGAATCTAATTCGAGAAGACTTTCTAAGCTAAGCTTTGTCAAAGACTGCTTATTTCTAATAGGCTCTAAATTTGTAATATACGTGTAATTTAAGTACAGGGACTGTAAATTTGACATGCTTTGCAGAAAATCCACTGTTTTTAAGTTTTTAGCATGCTCTATACGTAATTCACGCAATTGGCTTAATGAGTATAGTGCACTAAAATCTGTTGCATCTGTATACATAATATTTAAAGCTTGTAAATCCGTTAGCGAGGATAACCAGTTAAAATCATCGACACCATATATGGCAAATGATTTTAACTTTAGCTGGTGTAATAAATGAAAATCTGTCACCGATTCATCAACATACGTAATTTCTAGTGACTGTAAATTCGGAAAGTCTAATAGTAAAGCAAGCTCCTGATTATTACGAATCTGTGTAGTAAGCTCTATAATTTTCGATTTATCTCCTATAAACTCCGCTACTTTCGTTAAGGATTCATTGAATGCCGTTGAATAGCTTTTTAAGCCTTTTAAATGCTCAAAGCTTATTTGATCGCTTTGCTGAATTTCATATTCATTATCTAGCTTTAGCTTCGTTAAGCCTGTAAAAGCTTCAAAATCCTTTTGCTCAATTCTTTGCTTATTTAACAGCTTATCCATCATTATATAGCTGGAAATTTCAGCCTGCTCATTTGAAAATGGATCATCAAAACTATATTCAAAATGCCACTGCTCGTCGAAATTACGAGCAGAGAAATAGCGGATTGTTGCAATTTCTTCTTTAGTAGGTAGCGCATCCCCTTTATTGAAAATATCCTTTAGGAAAAATAGGAGCACTTCACTTTCAGGCATTGTACGAGCTTCTACTTTATGCTGACTATCTGTTTCTGTATCCCCCAACGTAAAATACCCTAAAAACGCCACAATAATAATCACTGGTATTAACAACAGTAAAGCTTTCAATTTTGGAGGCATATGCGCTGTCTGTTGAGTAGGAGCTGCGCCATAATAATTATTAATCGTTTGGTTAATATAATAAACTTTCTTTTCCTTCACTAATAATTCTGTTTCACAATAAGGACATTTAATCGCTTGCCCTTCCTTGTATTCAAGTTTTCCATTACAATTTGGACAATTTAATTTAATCAATGCCATTAGCCACCCTCCTTTTCATTTATTAAAGCAAATTTTGATATAGATAAAAATAGGAGAAGATACCCCTTAATTGGTCTTGCATTTTTTAAAACCACCCATTATCATATATCTAAATGATACATATCATTTAGATAGGTGTGAAAATATGAAAAGTTATAACGACACAACATATGCAATATTAGGAATATTAACAACGGAATGTAAATCAGGCTATGCCATTAAACAGCTGATTGATAGAAGCCTTCAGCATTTTTGGAAAATTAGCTATGGGCAAATCTATCCAACGCTTAAATTAATTTCCCAGGAAGGATTAGCAGAGGTACGCACTTCCGTGAGGGATGGAAAGCCTGATAAAAATGAATATTATCTAACTGCAAAAGGGCTAGAGGTATTAAAAAATTGGTTAGAGCAGCCCATTGAGCAATTTCCAACAGAACGTAATGAGGTTTTGCTTAAATTATTTTTTGGACACTATCAATCTGATGAAAGCCAACAATCACTGCTACAAAATTATAAAGAAGCGCTTAAGGGACGCTATCAAACTTATGTAGCGATCGAACATGCAATCCAGCAGGATACAAGTGAAAATTTAAAGTATTGGCTATTTACATTGGATTATGGAAAAAGGACAACACAAGCCACAATTGAATGGTGTGATTTTACGCTTCAGCAACTTCACAAGGAGGAATAGAACATGGCTAACAAGGTTTACACTGGGCGCTATACAGTTGATAACGCAAAGGATATGGTCGTTTTTATTATTGGCATGAGAGTAAATAAGCGCCTCGCTATTCACAAATGGTTTCCTGTATTTACAGCAATGCCTGGCATGGTGAAGGAGCTTTATACAAACAAGGAGGAGCTGGGCTTTTTATCAATGGAAAGCTATTTTGGACTGAAAACAACAACGATGATTCAATATTGGCGTTCTCTTGAGGATTTGCTTGCCTACGCGAAAAATGACAAACATTTAACTGCATGGAAGCATTTTAATCAAAAAGCTGCTGGCAATGAGGCAGTTGGTATTTATCATGAAACATATCAAATTCGTAAGGGTACCTATGAAGCCATTTATGTCAATATGCCACACTATGGTCTAGGAAAGGCTTTACCACGTATTGCCGTGACAGCAGAAAGAAATTCTGCCTCTAAAAGGCTTAACAATGGATAATTTTCGTTAATAAAAAAGCTAGCTGATGTTTTTACAACATCAACTAGCTTTAGAAATAAAAGTTTAAGCTCCAATCGAAATAACGCCTAAAAGTAAAGCTGCAATTGTCATAACAATCACCGTGCCAAAAGCCCATTTGATGGCAAATCGCTGTAAATCACCAAATTCTGTACCTACTAGCCCAATCATTAAATGTGCGGCTGCTACTAACGGACTTAATACGTGTACAGGCTGTCCAATTAATGCTGCACGTCCAACTTCCGCTGCACTAATACCATAAGCCTCTGCAGTTTGTGCCAAAATCGGTAGTACACCAAAATAAAAGGCATTATTGGACATAAAGAATGTAAATGGTGCACTTAAAAAGGCAACTATAATAGCTAAATAAGGTCCTAATGCAGGTGGAATAACAGCTACCAAAGTTTGTGCCATCGCATCGATCATGCCTGTTCCAGATATAATACCAGAGAAAATACCTGCTGCAATTACAATCGAAACAACTGCTAATGAATTTTTAGAATGTGAAAGTAATCGCTCTTGCTGTAATTTTAAATTTGGATAATTGACTAATAGTGCAATTGCTAATGCAATCATAAATAAAACACCTAATGACATAAAATCAAGAATTAAACAAACCATTAATGCAATCGTTAATGCTAGGTTAAACCATACTAATTTTGGTCGTTTATAAGCTACTGTTCCCGTTAAGCTTTCATCGATCTGCACGGTTTCAGTATCATCTAATGTAATAATTCCAATACGTTTACGCTCCATCATACCTAATAAAAAGGCTGCTACAATAACCCAAACAAGTCCAATTGCCATAATTGGAATCATCGGAATAAATACTTCAGAAGAATTTAATCCAAGAGAGGCCATCGCCATTGCAGAGGCTCCTCCCCATGGTGTCATATTCATAACACCCATTGAAAGCATTGCTGTTGTGGCTAACACTAAGCGGTTCATCCCTAATCTTTTATATAACGGTAATAAAGATGAAACTGTAATAATATATGTAGTTGTTCCATCACCATCTAATGCTACCATCATTGATAAGACAGCTGTCCCTACAACAATTTTTAGTGGATCACCTTGTACAAGCTGTAAAATTTTCTTAATTAATGGATCAAATAACCCCGTATCAATCATGATACCGAAGTATAAAATCGCGAATAAAATCATAATAGCGGTCATCGCTACATTTTTTACGCCCTCTTCCATCATAGGGCCTAACTCAGTGAAATAACCACCTATCGTAGCGAAAATTATTGGTACAATCATAATGGCTACTAAAGCTGATAAACGCTTCGCCATGATTAAATACATAAATACCACTACCATCGCAAATCCTAAAAATGATAACATATATGCTCCTCCATACACTAAATATTCATACTTATGAAAACGTTTTATTTTTAAATATTAGCATTCTTTTGACAAATTCATATATTTTAAGGTTATTATCTATTATTTTTATTATCATCATTTTTTTCATATTTTTCACATATAAAAAAAGCAATGGATAAGCATCTACTCATCCATTGCTGTTTGTATAACACGTCTATATTTTCTCTCAGGTCTTCCTACATTACCATAGCCATTTTCGACTTCCATTTCATCCAAAGAAACAAGATATTCTAAATAACGTCGCATCGTTGAATAGCTAATACCAACAATTTGACTTAATTCATCAACGCTTACGCTTGTTGTTAACGACTGAATATGCTGTCGCACTAATTTTAATGTATGCTTATCAATTCCCTTTGGGTACGTTGTTTTTGGTTTTACTTGCTCAGTCATATCCTTCTGATTGGATTGGAATAATCGATCAATATAATCCTGATTCATACTATCATTTTCATGTAAGCTTTCACGAACGGCTTTAAATTTATTTAAAGTAGCAACTAGCTTATCAATAATAATTGGCTTAATGAGATAGCCAAAAGCGCCACCACGAATTGCTTCACTTACCGTTTCAGTATCATTCGCTGCTGTAATCATAATAACATCAATACCACGATATTTTTGACGAATCTCCCTTAACAGCTCAATGCCATTCATATCTGGTAAAAAAACATCCAATAAAATTAAATGTGGCTGAATCATATTTAAAATTTCTAAAGTTTGCGTACCAGAGCTCGCTGTAGCTATAACATGAAATCCCTCTAACTGATTTGTAAAATGTTTATAAATATTGACCGCATCCAAATCATCTTCGACAATGATGACATTCATCGTTTTATCATTTATCATGTTAGCCCCCCTTATTGAATCAAAATTTCCTGTGGAATAACAATTGTAAATCGTGCTCCCCCAAGCTCACTTTTATCAATATAAATTTGTCCATTTAAGACTTCAAGTGCATTTTTTACAATAGCTAATCCTAAGCCATGATTTTCACCTTGTTTAGATGTAAACCCTGTTTGAAAAATATGTTCCTCTAATTCAGTAGGAACTCCAGGGCCGTTATCTTCAATATCAAAAATAATATCCTTTCCTAAATCCGTAAACGCTACCTTTACTTGAGCATGCTGACCACTATAAGCTCTTGCCGCTTCCACCGCATTCTCTATCACATTCCCAATAAGCGGTACAAAATGATTTGATTTCTCCTCATCAAAAACAGCATCCAAGCGACTGTCCTCATCAATGACTAGCTGTACATATAATTCCTTAGCACGATTGACCTTTCCCAATAAGCAAGCGGCAATTAATGGATCTTTCACAGATGTTATTAAAAATGAAATAATATCTTGCCGTTCACTGACTTCGTTCGACACAATTTTTAATGCACGGTCATACTCTTTCAACATTAATAAGCCATAAATTGTATTCATCTTATTTAAAAATTCATGATTTTGTGCACGCATATTTTCAGTAAAATCGTTAATCTTTGAAAATTCATTTGTAAGCTGTTTAATTTCCGATAACGGACGAACTGTCAGGACAATCCCTTTCACACGCTTCTTGGATGAAATAGGCGCTGCATCTAATACATAAAGGTTTCTATCAATTAATAGCTTTTGATTTGTATGGGGGTGATTTGATGCAATAACTTGATCAATATAATAATTTAAGCGCTCATCTGTAATAATCGAATTCATCATTAATGATTCATCAGCAAATAATTCCCTAGCTCGCTTATTCATTGATGTAATTTTCTTAGCGATATTCACAGTAATTGTGGCATCTGCAATTGATTCAAGCGTTGCCTCTTTTTCCTTAAACATAAAAGCAATTTCCTCAGGCTCTAAACCAAATGTGAGCTTTTTTAAGCGTCGAGCAATTAGGATCGCACCACTGCACCCCACCATCAATGGAATACTAGCGAGCTGAATTAATTTATGTTGATAATTATCTATATCTTTCTCTACATTATTAATTAAAAAACCAACAGAAGATACACCTATTACATCCCCCTGCTTATTAAAAATAGGAGCTTTTGCTTTAATAGCAGGTCCTGATATGCCCTCCCCACTATAAATAATTGGCTTCCCTTGCTCAAAAACAGGTGCATTACTTGTAGCTGTTGGCTTACCGATATTATCTTTATTATAATGCGAATAGCGAATATTTTGGCGGTTCGCTATCGTTACATAATCGGCATCTGTTGTACGTTGAATCTGCTCTGAAATCTGTTGAATAACTATTGAAGGGTTATCATCATCAAAGGCTTCAATAATTTCCTCATTTTGTGCAGCAAGCTCGGCTACCGTTAATGCCTTCTCCCCCACGTACTGTTTCACAACGTTATCTACCATAAAAGAAAAAAGCACGCTTACTAATATGGTACTAATAAGAATCACTACAATAATCAGCAAAGTCATTTGTGTTAACAAATTTAATTTCCCATACTTTTTCCAGACAGCCATCTTCCTCACATCCTTCTCCAATATCAAGCAGCTATATTGTCACTAGACTATTATTTTTTATGATAAATCAATTACACCTCAGCATAATTGTACCTGTCGCTAGCGCTTTCGATACAGAAAAATTCGCTGAACGAAGATAACAATTATTATAACAGCTAAGGCAATTTCATGAGTCTGTTTGATAAAGGAAGCCCCTAAAACACTGACCCCATTGCGAAAAGGAGCGCCCTTAGAAACTAAAGGCACTCCTTTTTATCTATATAACTTAATGCTTTTCTTCTATTCATTCATCTTCATTCCAACATTCAACGTCCCCAATATTCGGTATGTTTTTCTTATAAAATACTGGATCTTTACCTTGCTTACGTTGAGTTACATAATCGTGAATAACTGGCTTGGCAATTTTCCAAAGCTGCAAAATCGCGATTAAATTTATGATTGCCATAATACCCATAAATAAATCCGCTAAATCCCATACAACCTGGACCTTTGCAACGGAACCAAACATAACAAAAAGAACGACAAATATACGAAATACAAATAGGCTATTTTTTGACTCTTTCATAAATCCAATATTTGATTCACCATAGTAGTAGTTACCAATAACTGTACTAAAGGCAAACATGAATACAATAACTGCTAATAGACTTCCTGCCCAATCACCTAAGTTACTGACTAACGAAGCTTGCGTTAAATTTACCGAAGTAGCATCAGATTGGACATATGCATCACCAAGCAACACGATGGCAGCCGTTGCTGTACAAACTAATAATGTATCAATAAACACACCTAACGCTTGAATTAAACCTTGCTTTACAGGATGTGAAACAGATGCTGTTGCTGCTGCATTCGGTGCAGAGCCCATCCCTGCTTCATTGGAAAACAAGCCACGTTTAACGCCGTTCATGATTGCTGCCCCTAACATTCCTGCAAAGGCTTCTTCCAATCCAAAGGCAGACTTAATAATTAACATAAAGATGCTTGGAAGCTCCGAAATATTTAGGATGACAATAATAAGCGCGATGATAATATATAAAATTGCCATAGCAGGAACAATGACTTGTGTAAAGTTAACAATTCGCTTTAATCCGCCAAAGACGATGATGCCCGTTAAAGCTGCCATTATTAAACCTATAATAATACGATTAGCGCCGAAGCTTTCTTCAAAGGCAATTGAAATCGTGTTTGCTTGTACTGCATTGAAAATAAAGCCATAAGTAATAGTAATAACAATGGCAAAAAGAATACCCATCCATCTTTTATTTAAACCTTTTTCCATATAATAAGCTGGACCACCACGGAACAATCCCGTGTTTTTGTCTTTCACTTTATACACTTGTGCTAGCGTACTTTCAATCAATGCAGAAGCACTACCAATTAGAGCAATCATCCACATCCAAAATATAGCGCCTGGACCACCAAGGGCAATTGCTGTTGCAACACCAGCAATATTACCAGTTCCTATTCGAGAGGCAGCAGATATTGTAAAAGCCTGAAAAGAGGATATACCCTTTTTACCTGACTTATCTTTTGGTGCTGCTTCTGTAATAAGTTTAAACATTTCTGGTATCAATCTAAATTGAATAAATTTCGTTTTTAGAGTAAAAAATAGACCTACTCCAACTAATAAGATAATTAATACATACGAATATAAAAGTGTATTAATCTCACCAAGTATATGACCAAACCAATCCATAGTTTCACTTCCTTTATTTCAAAGTATCTCCTAAAATAAAAAAATAAAGTCGCTCTGTAAACACTACTATGTGCTATACAATGACTCCACCTTTAAAAATAAGATATCTCTGATTTTTACCACTTTTTTCAATAAATACAACTACGCATAAATTAAAGTATTTTACTATTTCAACCATGCTGATTATAACATGCTAATTATTCTATTAGCATGTTTGTTAAAATTCTGACTTTTATTTCTATTAGAGTAGCTAGGAGGGATTTTCTTTTTATTGTTTAACCCCACTTCAAAACATCGGATAAAACCAACATGTTGAAGTGGGGATGAGGAACCTCCCACTGATTGAAGGTTCATTTTATCATTCTCGCCATTTTCTATATTCATTTCGTTAAACTTTTAACTATCTATCCCAAAATGCTTTTTATACTCGGATTATCAAAATTGGCCCATGTAATATTACTATCAATATATCGAACCATTCTGTATGCGACTGGCTTAAACCCACACTTAGGCCAGAATGTTGAAGAAGCAAGATTTGTGATGCGCCAATCTGTTATCATGCTATCGTATCCCTTTTCTTGCATCATTCTATACCCTTCATTCATAAGCTTTTTACCAACGCCTTTCCCCATTTGAGAATAGTGAGTACCTGCAACGCTTAACTCTATCGCATTATCAGGTGTCATAAAATTGGCGGAAACAGGGCAATATTCCTGGAATCCTAATCCCCTCTTATCTTTTATTGCAATAATACATGTTTCATCACTTTCCTCTATTACATTGCTATATGCAGCTTTTATATTTGATACCATTTCAGGTAACGCAGGCTCAAATGTAGGGGCAGCAGTATGATATGATTGAATGATGCTAGACATTTCTCCTATCATTTCGCTATCCATTTTATTAGCTCTTCTAACCTCTGCATCAGATACATTGTTAAAAGGCTGATAATCCTTCATGTCCATTATCGCGTGTACTTGCTGAATAAAAAAGCTTAAGCATTGATAGGCATCATAGTACACTTGATTACCAAGAGGTACAACTGTGTAATGCATAAAGCAGCCTTGCTCAAGCCATAGCTTTGAAGCTTTGGCATATAAATTTCTTATAAGCTCAGAGGATTGATCCATTCGAATGGCTGTTCCCTCGTAGGGCACCCATATATGCCTGCCTCTGAGGGTGTCAATCTTGACCTCTCCGATTATATAACCTACTAGTTCATTATTTGTAAAAGCTCCTATTCCACTGACTTTATGATTAACAAACAATTTTTCAAGTATATCCGTTGCATATTTAACATCTAGACAACTATTTTTTAGAAATGGAAACACCTCTCCCTCAAACGTTTGCCTATGTATTAATAAATCAGCCATTGCGGGTATATCCTCAGGACAAATTGATTTGAAGCCATATATATTCATTGTTATTCCCCCTTTTCAGCAATAAAACCTTTATAAAATCGTCCTCAAAAAATTATTAGGAATTATAAAACCACCATCTCAATGCAAAATCCCCTTTGCTCTTGCCTCTTTCAGCCATTGAGGGAATTCCGTTAGCAGTCGATTATATAACTCCTCATCTGATATTTTATCGAAATCATCTAAAGCGAAAAAATCAGCATTATCAATAAATCTTCCTGGTAAATCATCTAATTTTTGTAGAACACCATAATTTGCATTTCCCAGACCAATAAATTGCCAAAATATATTTTGTTTAGATGCATCAGTTAAAATTTTAGCAATCTCCTTATCTTTATAAATTCCACCATCACTGAAAAAGATAATATATGCTGGTATATCCTTTCTAGGCTCTTTTTTTACATAGTGATGGATAATATCCTTCATGACAGGTGGCTCATTATTTCCTACACCTAGACCACCAAACATTTTAGGTATAGGATATGTTTGTTGAATATAATCCTCAAAATCTCTTTCTGTTACACTTCTTGCCTTCATAAATTTAGAACCAAAGAACCAAACATCTAATTCGCCATTATCATCCATACAGGCAGCAACAGCTAATACTCGTTCAAAGGCACGTTGAATGGTGCCTTTTTGATATAGTTGTGTCATAGAGCCTGATGCATCAAAAACAACTGCTACACGCGACTTTTCAAATGCAATATTTTTCTTTTCCAATGAAATTGAAACTTTCTTTTTCAGTAAATCAATTTTTGTTAAATTAACTTCTTGAATAGGCTCTTCAAGGGAAGCGGACGGGGTTTCAGGCTCTTCAACCTCTACCCCATACGATTCAGCTAAAGGCTTTAGCCCACCATTAAACCCTCTGCCAATCGCTCGGAACTTAAATTTCGCTTGGTGTCGATATACTTCTGCTAAAACCAATGCCCTTTCTTCAGTAGCATCATCAATTTGATAACAAACCTCTCCCTGTGCACTTTTTACAGTAATCCTTAACCCTTGAACAGTATTAAATGTAGCATTTCCTTCTAATGTTGCTGTAAAAAAGCAATGCTGAATAGTTGGTGAAAGCTGCTCTAGCTGAATCGTAAAAACTACCTTATTCATTTCATTCATTGTTAACCAAACACTTCGCTCTGGCTCTGTTTCTTGATTATAAAATACCATATAATCATCTGATGGAACCTTACCATTAGCGCCTACTAAAAAAGTGCTTACATCTAATACAGATGTAGAATTCCATTGCACTTCCACTATAATCATGCCGCTCTCTGCAAGAACCGTATTGCCACCCTTTTGTAGGGACATACTATTAGCCATATCAAAACCCCTTTATATACTGATATTTAAGAAAATTATAACATTTGCTATAGCAAAAAATAGCCATCTATCAAAGTTTTAGATAGATGACTACTTATTACATTTTGAGAAATACCTTAACATTAACCCCAAACTTCCTTCAATGTACTTCTAAATAATTGATCTAATATTGCTGTAGGGTTCTTTTTTTCAGTTTTCAGTGAGTGAATATATGTGTAAATTTGCTCCATTTCTAATTCTAAAAAGTCATTAACTATTTGAATACGTGGTTCAATATCTAGTTCATCACCTTGTAGCTTGCGCTTTAATAGTTGGTCGATTTCTACGTTTAATTCATCTGTTAAAGCTGCTTCTTTTATTAATGTATGAAAGCTAATCGGTGGAACTGCATTATACTGTCTTATCCATTTGCAAGCTAATATTGGGCGTAGTACATAAAAATACTTTTTGATTTTTACTTCTGATCCTTGTAGATATTCACGATAATTATTTTTTGCCATATTTAAATAATGATGAAGCATTGCATTTGGAGAAAATACCTCCGTTTCTAGCGCACGAAGATTGTCAATAAATGCGTATTTTTCATAATAAATAATGTCGCTTCTTAGCCATTCTAAAAGCGGCGGATTATTTTTTCTAAAAAGACGTAATGCCTTTGTAATCTCCCAACCACTTATATCTAATAAATCATTGATTGGCTCCTCAATAACATCTCGCTTGCTGCCAATTCCTTGAGGATCAATTGCAAGATACCATTCTGGCTGATGAATATAAATAAAACGAACATCATAATCACTATCCTTGGAAGGAAAGCCCCATGCTCGACTACCTGATTCAACAGCATACAAAATTTTTACTTTATATTTTTCTTCTATTTCTAGCAGCCTCTTTTGAATTATAGCTTTCATTTTACATTTCCCCCCTATACCTTACTTTTAAATCCTGCTATTAATATCTCTAATCCAAATTGAAACTCTTTATCCATATCCATGCTAGAAACATCAAATGGGAAACCTTTTATAGGAGCTGATGTACTTTCTTTAACCCTATACTCTTCAATAACAAATGAAGTTACATAGTTATTTAATATCCATGATGCCGAAAAGATACCCTCTATTTCATGCCTAATTGTTCAAATAAGTCATATATTTTTTGGATAAGCTTTAAACGGAATGGCGTTATGGGTGGTGTTTCAATAAGTACATAAGCCGAATCTCGTACTTGAAGTAATATTTTTCTATATTGACTCGTCAGCTCTATCATTTGCGTTTCCCATGAATCCTGATCATTTGGATAAATAACCTTTTTTACATACTTCATCTGCTATCAATTCAAGCAATTCCTGTTTATTTTTTATATGCCAATATAAGGAGGCGCCTTTTATATTTAATCTATCAGCTACATTTCAAATGGATAGTTTTTTAATACCCTTTTCCTGAAGAAGCTCCATAGCACAACGAATAATAGACGCTTTATCTATTTTCAATTGTTCATTACCATTCTTATTCTCCAAAGACCCCCCTTTATTTGACAAATATATCATTTTTATATTAATCTAACAACGCCGTAATCTAACACCGTTAGTTTCATAAAAGAAAGATGAGATAGATGTCTTTATCTATTGGTATTGTTGTAAGTATTACAATTATTTGTATTACTTCATTTATAGCAACCGCCACTGTTAAAGGAATGTCTTATATATGAATTGCATAGCATGTAATTTTTTAATATAACCTAGGAGAAATATTTTATTAAAATTTCAAGCATTTCTTTAATTTTACGGGGTTTACAAGCCATTTTCAGTATACCTCACTACACGCCCATATAAATTGAGTTGGCTGGGTAACATCTGCTCTATTTGGCATTGTTTACACGATTTATAGATCACCTAAATATGGAAAGGTAATAAAAATACATTTCTGGCTGCATATAATTGGTGTACCACTATTAGTATTAGGCATGGAGGCAATTGGCGGCCTATTATCTGGATTAGGAGGAGCATCCGTTATTGCTGGAGCTATGTTATTTTTCTTTTACTGCTTTAAAGCATGTAAAGCAGGCGAGGAATAAAGAAAAATTTTTAATACTTTTCAATAATAAAGGCAGGAGCATTATTTTTAACAGCTCCTGCCTTTTTATATTAGCTGTTCGCTGTCAGGTAAATTATGTTTCAACAACCTACCATGTTCACAATTTAGACATATATTATATATAGACATAATATAAATACATTGATATTATATAGACATAAATAATTGATTGGAGGAATTTAATGATGAGCCGAATTAAAAGAAACATGCATCAGAGCTTTGAAGATTATCAAAGATTTATTGTAAATCACCCAATCTATAGTGGAATCCCATATAATTTGGATAAAAATGGACATCCAGTTTGGCTAGCGCCAGCTAAAAGTGATATTGGTTCAGGAAGAATTGCCTGGTTAGATGCTAAGCGTTCGGAATTGAACATTGCACCAGAGGATGGATGGAGAGCAAAGACAGCACTAGCTATACATCCAATGAAAGAAAAACCATGTCAAGTTTGCGGAACAGTATTGTCATTAGAGTATGTGTATCCAAATAACGGGTTTATCAAAAAAATGGAGAAAAAAGGTTACGAAATGAACTACCTTGAGGACATCCGAGTTAGGATGAAGGTAGAAAAGGAAAATGCCAATATTGAATTTTTTGAAGCCTTATCAAAAGTGCTAGGCAACCAACTGAATATAAATGATGATTTACCAACTCTCATTAATACTGTAATGGCTATCGGCTCATCAAAAAAATTCCTTGGTCCTGGGGCAATGTCTAATTTCCCAGATCGTCTTGATGGCTTCCACTCATACAATCGTTGTTGTCGTGGAACTCAAGATAAAGGTCGCGCTAAATCTAATTTAAATAGATATGGACAGGACCGCCGTGCCTATGAAAACTGGTCTGATGGAAATTGGAAGGCTGCCGACCGATTAATGCGTGAATTCAACAAGCATCATGTAAGTGCTGACCATATTGGACCTATATCTTTAGGCTTTAGACATGATCCTCACTTCCAGCCTATGACCGTTTCTGAACAAGCTACAAAGAATAATCGTATGACTTATGCAGATGTACAAAAATTAATGGAGTATGAGAAAAAACATGGTCCTGTTATTAGCTGGCATTCTAAATATGCTTGGAACCAGCTAAAAAACACAATCACAAACGATGAAGATGCAAAAGAAGCTAGTATGCTATTACGTAAGAATATGCATTTTATCTTAACAATACTAGCAAATATTTATGAAAGCTGTGAGAGTGGAGCAGAGTTTTTGTACAATAAAATTTTAGTAAATCAAATTATGTATGCATATGCAGATTACGAATTTGAAGGTTTTGATCCTGAAACTGGAGAATACAAAAAAATGAATATTATTCAAAAAGGACGAAAGGAATACGACAATAATGCTAAACGCTATGTCCGTAAAGCCTTTGAAGCACTAGAAAACTACTCATCCAAAGAAAATCGCTGGTATCACAATTTCCTACCTCATTATAAAAATGAACTCTTATCAATCCATGCCCTTATCGAAGCTCATGAATTTGAACAAGCATTTACTGAATTACAAACTCTCTTCGAAACCCACGCAAAATATTTTTGTAACTTAACAAAATAACAGACAGGAGCCCAACTAATCTGTCTATTATCAAAGCTATTTAGTGGATAAAAAAAACGAACTACTACGAAGCGCTATCTAAAGCTCAACGTACTAGTTCGTTTTTGTTAATGAATATTTTTTTGCCTTATTTTAATGGGATCAACTATTTGTAGTTCTTATCTTTTTTAGTTAAATATAAAACTTACTTATTTATGGTGTGGTTCACCGTAAAAATTTAAAAGGCAAAAAACAGCTTCAGGAATGCGCTTCCTGGAGCTGTTTTGTTCATTTTCCGATAAATTCGACCGTCAATAAATATTATTTTATCAAAGTTTTATCGACGTTCACACCATGTTGAACATAAACACTAAATTTATAGGGTCAATTACGTTTTATGAAAACTCCATATTTACCCTAACAAACTTATTTGTACGCTACTTGTGTATTGCATAATAAAAGTGCAGACTAGTGCAGCGAATTTGTACAGAGTCTAGCACTTTTTTAGTGCAAAAAAATAGACTTGCCAGCCACCCCAAGTCACTCTACTGTTAAAGTGTCGAATTTTACCAGTGGAGGTTTGAAAGGATGCTAGCAATGTCTGAAGTTAATTGTATCAAAACATTACGAAATGAAAAAGGATTATCGATTACTGAAATCGCCAATACAATGCAAGTCAATTGGCGTACTGCCAAGAAATACGGTGATGGGGATCAGTTGCCGCAGGAGAAAACTCACCTGAAAAAAGGCATGATGTACGACGAAAAATGGGGAGAAATCGTAGTTGATTGGTTAGAAGAGGATTTAAAACTAAAGAAAAAATTACGCCGTACAAACAAGAAAATGCTTGAGGATCTAGTAAAGATGGGATTCAAAGGTTCTTACAGAACGCTTTGTAATTTTATTCAAGAATGGAAAGCAACAGAAGAAGAGGAAGCAGATAAAGGGCATGAACGTTTAAATCATCCAGGAGGAGAAGCACAGGTAGACTTCGGTGTAATGGAGGCTGTTCAAGATGGGGAAATTATTGATGTTCACGCATTAGTCATGTCATTCCCTGCAAGTAATACAGCATTTGCGGTGCCGATGCCTGGTGAAAACTTAGAATGTTTTTTAGGTGGACTTCAAATGTTGTTTAAACAGGCTGGTGGTATTCCTTTGAGCATTCGAATTGATAACCTAACACCTGCGGTGAAAAAAGTAAGAAAAGGAGATTCAGAGGCCCAATTAACCGAAGCCTTCCGACATTTCCAACAATATTACGGCTTTAAAGTGCAAGTGTGTAACCCACGCAAAGGAAATGAAAAAGGTCATGTAGAAAGAAAGGTTGGCTATGTACGCTATAATTTCTTTAGCTTGCCACCTGTCATTAAAGACCTTGAGGATTTAGGAAATCAATTAGAACAGCAGTTAGCAAATGATCGTCAACGAATTCATTATAAAAAGGAAGTACTGATTGATGAGCTATGGCAGCTTGAACAAAAGCAATTGATCAAATTACCTGAAGAACCATATCCGATATTTAAGCAGTTTCTGATAAAGTTTAATAAGTATAATGAATTCAAGCTTGATGGACATTTGATTCATGTACCAAGAGCAAGGAACTACGTCCAACTTTCTTGTGTGACATATTGGGATTCGTATAAAGTCATCACAAATGACGGTGAAATTCTATTATCTGATGCCCGTCCTTATATGAGAAAACGCCGTTTTATTCCTTGGAAGGAGATTTTAAAAGATTGGTTGAAAAAACCACGTGTTGTAGGGCATTCTCGTTATTCAAACTATTTACCAGCGCGTATTAAAGAGTATTTAACAGTGCCTTCGCTTGCCTTAAGAAAACAACGGATTAATGAATTACTGACGCTTTTACTCACACATGATATGAATGACATTGATCAAAACTTTTATAGTTATATTGGACGTGAGGTAGAAGAGACAGAACACCCTTACGGTGTGAATTGGACAGAATATGATGCCTTATCGCCAAAAGGAACGGAGGCGTTGAATCATGAATGAAGCGATTTTAACGCTCTGTAAGCAATTGAGATTGGCTTATGTGGCAGAAGCTATTAAAGTGGTACCTTTTACCGATCCAGAAGAATATATTTATCAAATTTTATTAAAAGAGCAGCTTGGCAGAGAACAAGCAAAAATAGCGCGTAATTTGAAGCAGGCACGTTTTATCGATACGAAGACGCTTGAAAGTTACCAGTGGCATAAAGATATTTGTTTACCTAGCCATTTAACAAAAGATGAATTAGAGCGACTAGATTTCATTCGAAGAAAAGAGAATATCATTTTAGTTGGAGCACCTGGAACAGGTAAAACTCATTTAGCTTCTGCACTTGGACGAAAAGCTTGTGAACAAGGATTTGAAGTGCGTTTTTATCGCGTTTCACATTTGGTTGAAGAATTAGAGCAAGCACTCCTTGTAGGGAAATTAAAGCAATTTAGAAGTAAATTAGAGAAAGTTGATTTAATGATTTTAGATGAAATGGGTTATTTGCCTTTTGGTAAAGAAGGAGCAGAATTACTGTTTCAAATTATTTCAGAGTTCTATGAACAAAAGAGCTTGATTATCACATCAAATTTAGAATTTAGTCAGTGGAACCGCATTTTCTCGGATTCACGTTTAACGGCAGCTCTGGTGGATCGTTTGATTCACCACGCCCATATTATTTCATACACGGGTCAGAGCTTCCGTTTAACCAATGCGTTGTCGAGAAAATAGAGAAAATATTGGGTGGCAATGCTCTGTATTTTTCGTTGCAATTCTCTGCACTTTTCTCTTGCAAAATACACTACTCGTACCACCAGCATAGCGTGCTCTATTATGTTCATCTTCTGAAGAGCAAAAGATTATCGTTATACTGCATTTTTTAGGAAATACACATTCTCTCATAATATTAACAAATTCCTTGTAAATCATATTCTTCAGATTATAATCATGTACTTGAAAATCGAGTGTTACACTTTCTCCAACAATTAAAAAATCATTATCAGACGCAAAGAATTTAGGGTTGGATAATTGATGAAGATTATTGCTATCATAATACTTCCCTCTTAAATTATTATTATTACTGATGTCACGATCATGTCTGTCTATTCTTTTGCATTGATCAATACCATAAAAATCGCTAACAAATTTTTCAACAAACTCTATGCTATGATCCATAATAAACATAAAGAATACTCTTTTCTCCGCTTTATAAATTTGTAAATCATATTTAATTAACACAAAATCTCTCCTTGTTTTTAGACAAAAAAATCCGCGCTGTTGACTACACATTTTGTACGCAATCCCGCTTTCCATAGCGCTTTTAAGTTAAGTGCATTTTTACTGTTGGCAAAACAAAAAGCGCCATTGTTTATAGGCTACGCAAAAAAATGTTTTTTTTTTGCAAGACTATACAATAGCGCTTGAATTTATAGTATGTTATTAAGCATTTCTATCATACTTATTTGATTAAGTTTTTTCAAGTATCTTCGAATATTTAGAAGACAATTGTCTATAATATAGCATCAAAATTTAAAGGAGATGCTTTATGAATAAAGAAAAATTTCTTGCTCTTGATTGCACGCAGAGAGTTGAATACGTGAATGATTTATTAAAAAATAATCATGATTTACAACAAATTGCTGATTCTATCGGAATCAATTATTCTACGTTCACTAAATTAATGACTCAAGGAGATTATATTTTTGTAAAACGGGATGGCCAGTATTTTCGCTTTATCAGAAACGGTGACACCATTTCGTCTATTAACAATTCTGCCGACGATCTTACAGCGTATCTCAATGAGAATATGGACGTCCTTAAACAAATTATCGAGAAGCACAAAAACAGCGCTGATTTCACAATCGATAAGAAAATATTCGCCTCTAAACTTTCAACTAAGACGTTTCGTATGCCTGAGGAGTTGTATCAGGAATTTATAGAAGTATGCGATGAAAGGCTCCCTCACCTCAAAATCCAGCACATAATCGCCCAATTATTATTCAATTTCATTGAGAAATATAAGTAAACTCCGTTGTTCCTTTTAGGAATTACGGAGTTACTTTTTACTAAGCCAAAATTCTACTGATTTTACCTTTCCAATCATCTCTATGAATTAAACGCCATTCATGCAAATTGTTTTTCACTATAAATGCTTTACTCATTTGTGAGATAGTTTTCCAATCTCCCTTAATTATATAAGTTGCGTTCCCAAGAGTTGCATTTTCAAAGACAAATATCCCTTTCTTTTTAAATCCAAATATATAATAACCCGCAAGTCCATTCGCGCCCACAGCCTCAAAGTCGGGCTTATAACTTGCGATGGTATCCAACCTATCCCATATAACGGGTTGCTTACCTTTTTTACAGTTTTCAACATATTGTCTTAGACATTCTCGACGTTCACCCCAAGCTGTACCGTCGCTATCCAATATAATCCAATTTAATTTTCCAACCTTTTTAGGCTTACGATAAGTTTCTAAATTCTCATGGTAAATTTCACAACAACCTACTAATTCTAATAAAATGTTTACTCCAAGAATAGCATCGTCTAAATTCTCTTCTTTTGAAAATGTTTGAGCTATCATCAAAAATAAACCTTTACCGTTGCTTTCAATAGCTAACTCTAAACTTGGACCTGGAATTAATTCTTTTTGGTAAACTTCACGGCGCACATCTACATAATCTGTTACTTCTTCTGTTTGATTACGACCTCTGAATTCTCTTCGTGTTGAATACATTGAAAAATATATAGGTACTTTAGGAAGGTCTTTGCGCGCGAATTCTTTACCTTCAATATTAAACTTTGTAAATCTCCCCTTTTTAGGCGGTAGCATTACTTGCCCTTCTTCAATTTTCTCAAATCCAATTTTTTTAATTTTTTCCATATTATCTTCTTCAATTTGGATTCCTAATCGGAACTCCGTAATGCTTTCATCTAAAAACTTATTTAATGATCTAATGTATTTTTTTCCTTGTATCATTTGCAACATCTCCTCTTATAATAAAAAAAGACAGCTCTAATAAACTTAGAAACTGTCTTTTGTACTTATTCTGGATGTCTGTTCATGATGTTTGTTAAAGTTCGCGCACAATTTCTTCATCCAATATCTTTTTGCGCTTTTCCCAGTCTGGCATTAGCGCAAATAGCATATTGTAAAAGTTTTCACTATGGTTGTTGTATTTAAAATGTATTAGTTCATGCAGTATAACATAATCAATGCAGTATTTTGGCGCTTTAATCAGTTCGGTATTAATTAGAATCGTATTGTTGTCGATTTGGGCGGAACCCCAGCGCGCTTTCATGACGCGGATTTCAAGGTGAGGTTTTCCAACACCGTACTTCCCCATTAATGCCGACATCTTATTTAGCGATTCTTCAAATACTTTATATGCCTTTTCCTTGTACCATGCATCTACAAGTTTTGCCTTTTTAGAACGGTTCGATGGATTTTGTACGTGCACATATATAAAACCTCTGAAATATTTGACGCCTTCTTCTGCTGATTGCTCGACGCGTAAACGGTATTGTTTGCCTAAATACTTGAACGACTCACCACTAACATACTCGCGTTCACTTTGCTTCAGCGGACGCACTTCTTCAAACTGCTTTACGTTCTTTAAAATCCACGAGCCTTTGCTTTTCACAAAGTCATATATAAAATTTAATGGTACTTTGTCATTTGCCGACACTTCGATACGCATGTCAGGTTTAATGTTTAAATTGACGTTTTTAACGTCCTTTCGTTCGATCCAAAAATCAATGGGCTGAGTGCCAAAATGAATTTGGTGCTTTTCCATATTGCTCACTACCTTAATAACGCTTGATGGCTACTGTTTTTACTTGTTCAATCACTTTATCGATTGTGTCGAAATCTAATGTTACATTATTTTCATTTGAGAAATCAAACAATAAATCATCAATGTCCTGTGCAATACGATTATGAATTTGTGGGTTGTTATGCCAGTCTACCTTTTGATGTCGTTTAATAATCACATCCATTTTTAACGCTAAATTCGCAAAGTCTTCTTCGCCATAAGATACTTGTTCATCTTTCATCGTTAAAAGGTCCTTTGTCACGCCATAAAACGCTTGTGCATGACCGTTTTCTTTAATGATTGCTGGATAATCCTCTTTCGGCTCGCCTTGACGGAATTCATTTAACAATTCATTCATTGAGTTTAAATAGTCCGCCTCTGAAATGCGCTTCTCTTTATACTGATCGATCACCTCTTGAATGCGCTCAGAGAATTTCTTATAGTAAGCAGGATTTTCATCCCATTTAGTGCTAACACTTTTCGTTAAGCGAGTACGAATGGCGTCCGCCTTTGCGCGCTTTGAGCCAAGACGGTCCAGCTCTTCCTGGAATCCTTTTTCATTCAAAATGTCGACGGGATTTGTAATACGAATAATATCCTCAGCTGAAATATATTGATCCATTAGCTTTTGCATTTTCGCTTCGTATTCTTTATGGTCAATCGAATCTGAATAGCGTAACTTCACTGCCTTGCGTAGCTCTTGGAAGAACTTCAAATCTTTCTTATACTTAGAAAGCTCCTCTTCCTGCAAGGCGTTATATATACGCTCCGACTCTAAAGCAATAGCCAGATTACGAGCGAATTTACTCAAGATATTATAAAAATCGTTGCGTAGTTCTTCATCTTCTAACAAGACTTCATACTCTTCAACATCAGACTTATTACGAACAGATGCAAAAATGTCCCACAATTGCGAGTGATATTGACGAAGGTCACCAATAATTGTGATGACGTCATAAATCGCACCTTGAATGTCCTCTGGATCGAAGTTTTCAAGTCCGCCACCTGAATACATTTGTAATGCTTCATCTAACTTTTCAAGCAAACCACGGTAATCAATAATTAAACCGTAATCCTTCCCCTCATACAGTCGGTTAACACGCGCAATCGCTTGTAGTAATGTATGCTCCTTCATCGGCTTGTCGATATAAAGAATCGATGCACGTGGCGCGTCAAAGCCCGTTAACAGCTTATCTACGACGATTAATAAATCAATGTCATCACCGTTTATAAATTCGTCTTTAATGGCATCCTCGTAAGCATCAGCAGTTCCATAGCGGTCCATCATCTTCTTCCAAAAACGCTGTATTAAATCTTGTGAATCTTCATCAATGTCGTCATGCCCCTCACGCTGGTCTGGAGGTGAAATAACAACCGCGCAATTTAAGTCGCCAAATTCCTCAAAGAAATTTAAATAGCGAATTGCCTCCATTTTGCTATTTGTCGCAAGCATCGCCTTAAACTGTGAGCCTTGCGTTTTATAATTACGATTAAAGTGCTCGTTAATATCGAAAGCAATCATACTAATACGTTGATCTGACGAGGCAATACGCTCAAAGTGCGCCCACTTTTTCATTACCGCTTCTTTTTGCGTATCAGTTAAATGACGTGTAATCATATTTAGACGGTTATCGATTGCTGTTTTGTTAACCGTTTGATCTACCATTTTTCCTTCATATAATAAAGGTACAATCGCTTTATCATTCACCGCGTCTGCAATTGTATATTTATGAATAAGCTTACCGAATTTAATCATTGTGCTCTTTTCTTTTTTCATTAACGGCGTACCTGTAAAGCCAAGATATGATGCGTTCGGGAATACTTTTTTCATTTTATTGTGAAGCTCGCCGTATTGTGTGCGGTGCGATTCATCTACAAGAACGAAAATATCGCGTGACTCATTTACTTGTTGCTTCGCCTGCGCTGTGTCAAACTTATGCACTAAAGTTGTGACGATGTCAGTATTACCGTCATTTAACAATGCAATTAAATGATTGCCTGAATTCGCACGGCTTGCTTTTAAACGCGTATGATTAAACGTCTTATGAATTTGCTTATCTAATTCGACGCGGTCCGTTACGACAACCACTTTTGGGTTCACGTCTGATAGCTCAGTTAAAATGTAACGAGCAAGCATCACCATTGTTAAAGATTTCCCTGATCCCTGCGTGTGCCATATAACACCTGATTGTCGGTTGCCGTTTTCGTCACGCTGTTCGATTGTTTGTAAAATTTGTTTAATCGCAAAGTATTGTTGGTATCGAGTTACTTTCTTAACATCTTTGTCATATAAAGTGAAAAAAGCAGTGAGCTCAAGTAAACGCGCAGGATGGAACAAAGAAATAATGTTTTTATCTTGCGTCGTTGGTAAGCGATCTGTTACCGCGTTTTGTAGCAATTGTTCTAACCACTGTTGCTCTTCCTCTTTCCAAACGGACCAGAATTTTTTCGGTGTACCACACGTTGCGTACTGCGTTTCATTTTTGTTTGTCGCCATGACAATTTGAACAAACTTAAACAACTGTGGGATATATTCTTTCTTTTGGTTACGAATCATTTGGCTGATGCCTTGATTCATAGAGATGGATGCTTTTTTACACTCAATAACTGCCAAAGGAATACCATTTATAAAAAGGACAATGTCAGGACGCACAAGCTTGCCATCCGCGCGCTCAACAGAAAACTCTTCAACGACATGAAAAACATTGTTTTCGATATTATCCCAGTCAATAAATTGTAGTGTAAAAGATTGCTTTGAGCCGTCTGGAAGGAACTCCGTATAGCTTCTTCCTAACATAAATGTTTCATAAATCGCTTCATTCGCCTTTACAAGCCCATTCGTTAACGGCTCGTCTAAATCGCGAATTGCTTGCTGAATATTATTTTCGCTGAAGGCGTAATACTCATTTTTGTATTCATAGCGGTTTATTTTTCGTAGCTGATCTTCCAGCACGTCGCGAAGTAATACGTTATAAAGATTCCCGCGCATTTGCTCCGCTTGCTCAGTTGGAATTTGAGTATATCCAAGACGTTGCAACACTTCGAGCGCTGGCTGTTGGCTAATATTAATTTCATCATAAAGTTGCTCAGTGGACACATCGCCACCTCCAATCTATAAATGAAGGAAAGGAGTAAAGGCGTTACACCTTCACTCGGATTTTTCCTGTAAGGAGTTGTTGCATGAGAGCTTTTTTTTGATTTATTAAGGCACTCAATTCCTTTTCACTAAGTTCTATTCCTTTTTCGATAGTTTTAAATAATTCGGCAATACATTTTTGCTCGTTCACTGAAGGGACATTTAATATTAATTCTTCGAGTTTAGAAAAATAAATATAAGTTCTTGATCCACCTTGCTTTTGATTTTTCGCAAACTTCCTAAATTCGTTTCCTTCATTTAATTTTAATAATAGAAATTCACTATTTAAGTTTTTAGTTGTAAAAACTGGATATAAGGTACTTACTATACCTCTTTCCACTATAGTATTTATATTAAATTTAAACATTAAATCATCACTCATATGTCTATAGGTGAAATAACCATACGGTACTACATTGTAACCTGTGTTATCGTCACTTGCGACTTCATTACCTAAATAATATTCTTTTTGTAAAAATATCCCCTTTCTTGAGGAAGTAAGAACTGGGTATTGATTATTATATTGCGACTTTTCATTATGCTTTATTAAATAGTCCCCTAATCTAATCTTTGTCCACTCTTCTTGAAAACCTGGCAACCTTACTTTCCCCGTTAATAATTTCTGAAATAATCCCCTCCTCTGTACTTTCTTCTTAGCAATAAGTTTCTCTAAATGTTCAATTGCTTTGTCCCATGTACTTAAAATATCGACTATTTTTCGCTGTTCATTTAAGGGCGGTAAATCAATATACATTTCCTTCATTATCTGTGTAGTAAGATTATTAAACACACCACCCATTGTTGCAGAGGATTGCATTTTCTCATGCAATTGCTCAAATAAATAATAAAGATACTCAGGTACTAAATCCTTGAAATTATCAAATCCAAAAAAACCATCGTGGATACATGCAGGAACCGCCAATATTCCAGGGATTGCCACTCTTGTTCCAGAACAACTAAGAATTACAGAGTCCTTTTCTAAGTACCTGCTCTTTTTGGCACCTTCCTCTGTTAAACTATCTACACGAGGTGTAACATACTTACCGTCACGTGTAACATCTTCAATTAATACCCTTGGAATAGACCCACCATAGTAACGTGGATCACCTTTAGGTCTGGGACTTGCTCCACGAAATACTCTGACAACCTCTTGAAGTTGAACAATTTTCCATTCTTTTATTTCAATATCGGGCGCTTGCATCCTTTACACCTCAATCTTTTTTATTTTAACAACTCTATTTTTCCTTGTTTAATAATTTCTTTTGTTCAATTCTCTCAATTTGCTTAATGCTTTTCTCAGGTGTCGGTAAATCTTCAGGCATTGTTCCCCCAAGGTCTTCAATAGTTTGTCTAACTTTTTTACCGACCTCATAATGCGTACGGTTGGCATTATCTTTACCTTGTATATTTTCTCTTCTAAGTTTTTCATCTGTTTGTGTTGCGCGGAACAAGTTGGCCGCCAGCTCGGTACTTCCCATATGATCTAAAATTTTATGACTTTTTTTCAGACCTTTACGTGCATGTATTCCTTTAGCATCTAAACCACCATACAAACCTTTATAACCGTGATTCTGGAAAATTGCATAATCTAAATTCGTTTCTACACCTGCAAGCATGGCCGCCTCTTGTAATGATTTATTGTGCTCTTTTAACTCATTTCGAATTGCTAATCGTTTTTTGTCTTCATCTAACGTTTCAAATTGATCTTGAAGTTCCTGTTTTCTTGTTTGTACCGCAAAATATGTTTGTCCTAATGCAACAACTTCTTTTTTTGGATCAGCGTTTTGGACAACTAAATAGCAAGCATATCGCGAAAGTTCATAATCTTCGACTTCTCTAATAGCACCTGATCCGAGCTCAACCATTTTTCCCACTTGGGAAAAATGGTCTTCAACTTCATAACCGCTATTTATACAGGCTGTTTTTGCCTTATCAATAACATTCAAAAACTTATCAAAACGTTTATAGTCTAATATCTGAGCTAAATCTCTTGCATACCAAAAATCTTCTCCGTATTCATTGACATTTCGATGTTGTTCAAAAGTTTGTTCACTATATTTTTCAATTTCACTCATATTGCATCCTCCCTTTCTTTCAACTTGTAAGAGTTACTTACAGGTTCAACTCATTTTGTTCATCTCTTCAGGAACTATTCGGAAAAACCGAATAGTTCCTTGTAAAATATCAGTTATCAAGAATTACTTGACAACTTAAAATCCTAATTCTTTCAAATACTTCTCCATCTCAGCTTCCACAACAGCTAACTCTTTCTTAATATCAGCGATGTTTTGCTTCACTACTTCCATGTCAACTGGAGCTTCTTCCTCAAATGTATCAACATAACGAGGAATATTTAAGTTGTAGTCATTGTCTTGGATTTCTTTTTTAGTCGCTTTATATGAATACTTATCAATCGTTTCACGGTTCTCATATGTCGCTACGATTTTTTGTAAGTCCTCTTCACGTAGCTTGTTTTGATTTTTACCTTTTTCGTAGTTACCTTCACCTGATGCATCAATAAATAGTACATCTTCATGTTTGCGATTTTTCTTGAATACAAGAATACACGCTGGAATGCTTGTACCGTAAAATAGTCCTTCTGGTAAACCAATTACCGCGTCCAGTAAATTCATTTCGATGATTTCTTTACGAATTTTCCCTTCGCTCGCACCACGGAATAAAACGCCGTGTGGTAAGATTGTCGCCATCGTGCCATTTTCGGCTAATGAATAAAGCATGTGTTGTATAAATGCATAGTCACCTTTAGACGTTGGTGGTACGCCCCATTCAAAACGGCGGTGTTGATCTAAACTTGCTTCCATCTTAAACTTCTTATCATCGTTACCGTCACCTGCGAAGCCCATCGCCCATTTGTCTAATGAAAATGGCGGATTCGCAACAATCTTTTGAAACTTCATTAATTTACCGTCTTCTAAATGAAGTGGATTTGATAACGTGTCGCCCCATTCAATATTGGCGTCGTCAATACCATGCAAGTACATATTCATTAATGCCAGCGAGTGAGTTGCGCCGTTACGCTCTTGTCCGTAAATTGCTACTTTGTTATTTGGTACTTGTTTCGCAACGCGGATTAGTAATGAGCCTGATCCACAAGTTGGGTCATAAATTCGGTCGTTCTCTTGTGGTTTAACTATACGTGCTAATAATTCTGATGCCATTGTTGGCGTGTAGAACTCTCCGCCCTTTTTCCCTGCGTCAGATGCGAACTGCTCAATCATATATTGATAGGCATTGCCGATAACATCTTCATCACCAATAACAGATGGCTTTAAATTCAGCTTATTAATGTCTTCTAACAATGTGCGTAGCATCGCATTACGTTCTTTCGGTTTCCCTAAAACCGCTTCGTTATTAAAGTCAATGTTACGGAAGACGCCACGAAGTTTACCTGTATTTTCGTCCTCAATGCGCGCTAATAATTTGTTAATAATGTCGCCTACTTCAGCGTCAGTACGTTTGCTATAAAGATAGTCGAATGTTGATTTTTCATCTAATACAAAGCGTTCACGTGTCAGTGCGCGTTGAATGCGTTGCTCGTCACCGTTATAGCGTTCCGTATATTCCTGTAAATGCTCTTTGTATGAATCACTTAAATATTTAATGAACATCATCGTTAAAATATAGTCCTTATAAATACTTGAGTCGATTTTTCCGCGGAACGTGTCCGCGGCCTGCCATAGTATACCGTTAATTTGATCTTGCGAAACTTTTTCTGCCATGTGAAATCCTCCTGTTATATCCCTTGAAGCACTTTATTTGCTTGTGCTTGGAATAGCTTTTCTTTTTCTTCTATTAAAGATGTTAATAACTGTTTTTCTTGTAGATGAAGCTTGTACAATTGGACAATGCTTCGTTGCTTCCCTATATCGATTGCTTCAATTGGAATGGCGCTCAATGTCGCCTTATTCGTACTTGGAATTTTCGTACCCGCTTGCCCTTTTTCTAATTCTTTTTTTGCTGGCGCTGTATTCAAATACCATGCAACATATTCGGGTAAGAAGAAATCAACCTGTACGTTAATGACAGCAAAAGTAGAAGGTATTAATAACCCCGCTCTTGATTTATCAATATATACCGCCGAATATGGATAATTTAATCGGAATAGTATATCTCCCTCTTCAGTAAAGTGTTGCGGGCTTAATACATCATTGCTTTGAAATAACTCGAACGGTTCATTTAACGCATCAATGTTTTTCAGTGTAAACATATTGTATGTTGCTTTTACTTCGCTCTTATTCATCGCCTTTTTGCGCGTAATGACCATACCTGAGCGTATATCCGCAATATCTCCTATCAGCAAAACTCACACCTCCATTTAGTTAAATGAATTATTTAACAATTAAGTTAAATACATCATATAACGAAATGATTGCGTTTGTAAAATGTTTTTTGAATTTTTTAAATCGTTACAAAGGCAACGATTTCAACTGTACATAGTAAATATAATCAAATGTCTAATCGAACTTCGATTATAATCGCTAATCTAATATGAAATAGATGTCCAAACATATTGCTATTACGAATACAATTGCAATATAACTCGATGACAAATAGATTCATGAATATACATTGGATGATAATCTTGCATCGAACTTCGATTATATTCTGCAATTCATTACAAATAGAATTATCATTATAATTCATATTTTGCATATAGCGCGTTTAATGGATTTTCTAATTTCTTCGGAGCGTTTGGGTAGTTTTTCGGAATGAGGATGGGATTGATTGAAAAATCCCTTAGTAGCTGTAATACTTTATTATATTTATATGGGGTTAACTGTTTTTTCAATGTACTTAATCCATACGTTGAAATTTTTCGAAGTGCGGTTATCAACATGTTCTTATCGTCAGGTGTAAAATGAGAGGCGCGAATTTTTTTCTCTGCTTCATTGAATCTGTAATAATCACCTTGAGGATAAATCGGCAGTAAATACTTTTGAAGATATTCATAATAGAGGGTTTCTTTCAAATAATATTCAAGTTGCATCGGCAAGGGATTTTTACATCTTTTCGAGGCTCTATAACGTAGGTGTTCATATCTAAGACGAACTTCAAATCGAATAACATTTCTTTCATATGATTCAATAGCACATCCTTTTGCTTCGCGTTCGGCACTTTTATCGTAACAACAAACTGATATGGATTCTTGAGTGCTGTGATACACTGTTGTCTTATACTTAATCATTTCACCTGTGTGTTTATCTTTTCCACCTTTGCGCTTGATTTGCTTTTTATATTGGTTAATATGTTTCCCTATCATATGGAAATAAAGTTGGCGGATATGCTCGTCTTCAATCAAAATGTCTAAGCGATAATCAATTCTTTTGAGTGTATGATTTTCATAACAGTCTGTATGTCCAATGAGTAGCATCAACAATTCCATAATACGTCGTTTAATAAGGGGATAATCTCCTTCAAGAATATTGGGTTTTCCGAGCAGGCGCACCGCATCTACAAAAAGAGAGAGATAACATTTCCCAAACTTCTCGATAACTTGAATTGTATAAGCATTATTAAAGTATGCGCCGTACAGCATTTGAAATTTGTCATTTGCCTTTTTGTAACTATCGCCTAAGTTTTCTTCTAACGTGTAAAGGTCGTTTTTCTCAATATGAAATGTCAATTCTGCTGTATGAATTATCATAAAGTACGCTCCTTTTCAGTTGATGGTTAAAATTCTGGGAAGCCTTGAATCATTGATACGAATGATTTCTTTAGTCTATTTTTACGTCCCAGACCCCCTATGAATTTTTCCTTTTTAAATTTTATCATAGCCATTATACAAACAATGCAAGAATTGAAAAGCCCTCTTATTGTCGGACCCTGTTCTATACATAAAAAAGACCGAGAACAATTACATCCTCGGCTCAACAGCGTGCATTCCCTTGAAAGCATTTATTAAACTCCCTATTTCACAAAGTTCGCGCCACATTGATTGTTCATTCCAGTCAAACTCTGCAATACGTTCAATTAAATGAATTACCTGCCTCGTTTCCTCCTCAGTTAAAATCTTGTCCGCTACGCGCAACGGCGACTTGAACATTAACGAATACAGATCTACTACTTCATCTTCTTGCTTAACTAACCCTTCTGCCAGCGTCAATACATCTACCTTTAACGCACGCGCGAGTTCCACTAAAATCGGGAACGATGGAGATTGCTTTTCGTTGCGTTCTAATCTGGATATATAACTTGGACTTACGCCAGTCATATCGCCTAATCGTTGCAAAGTTAATCCCCGTCCTTTTCTGAGTCGCTTCAACTTGTCCGCAAATGCTTCGTCAAATACATTTACCTGTTTCATCTCATTACCTCCTAAAATATACCTAATTGGTAATCCAAATTATTTTTTATCTATTTTATAGTTGACAAAGTAAATTATTACTCTATTTGTTTTATTTTTTAAATTATGCATATAATTAATTTAGAAGAATTCTTAAAATACAAATATTGATTATCTTACTCTATGTCCGTATAATCATGCATTAACTGATAAATTATCAACTTAATAGTAATTAAAATATTCAAATGACTGGAGTGAATATATTGGTTCGAGGTAAAACCGTAAATGGATTAATGAGGCATCTAAGAGATACTCATAACATTGAAATAAATGGCAGTAAGAATAAAAAAGATTTATTAAATATGGGCTATTATCATGGATTTAAAGGTTACCGTTTTATCGGTCAATCAGAACATAAAATCCCTTATACTAAATTTGATGAAGTCGTAGCCGTTTATCAATTCGATTCAAATTTAAAAACAATTTTTTACCCAAATATTATGTTTATAGAAACAGCTATAAAAAACTATACTTTGAATACATTAATCAATTTAGGTCCTGTTGATTTTGATCATATTTTCGCGAATTTACTAAATGATTATAAAAGCGAAAATACAGGTAATAGTAAATATCGAGATAAAATGAAAAAGCGCTTAGAACTTAGAAATAAAATAAATGAAGCGATAAGCTATAATTATTCCGATAAAGTTGCAGTAATCCAACATTTCTTTCACACAAATCAACAGATGCCTTTATGGGCTATATTTGAAGTAATTAACTTAGGGGTTTTCGGTTTTTTCTTACAATGTTTAAATAAAGATGCTCGAATTAAAATTGCTGAAGACTTATGCCTTCACACTACCTCACATAATCAAAACGGTCGAATTGTTGAAGATATTATTTTCTTGATTAAAGAATTACGCAATGCAGTTGCTCATAATTCTGTTGTTTTTGATTGCAGATTTAAGAAAACCAATCCACCTTCAAGATTAAAAGAATATGTACAGAGCGAAACTAATATAGAAAATCATGCGTGTTGATTAACCTTTATTTTACAGAGAATCGCTTAGAATTCATTGATTTCTGTTACAGGTGGACGCTTTCTGCGGGTGTGGCTTCAACTCATTTATTTCGGCAAATGCCGAAATAAATGGATTTTCAGCTCGCACTTTTTCCGCTAGAGTCGCCACCTTTCACGCCAATCAACGAGAGAATGCTTTAGACAAAGCGTTTTCCTTCTCACAACACGCAAATGAATAGCCAATATTTAGATAATCAACACGCTTGATAGAAAATATTACTTTTGATAATATTATTGATTATTTTATCCTCGTAATTTTCTTACTAAAAAAATTAGGTGTAACTAAAACCGAATTGAAAAGAACCATTAAAAGTTTCCATAATGAATCAGAACAACTTCGTGAAAGTATCCCAATCCCTATTCATACATCTATTATGGGTTCTGATTTCAAGAAAAAAATAAATAAATTATCTAATTATATCTGAGTAAATACTTTACGTATAAAATCACTTGTAGTATCATAAGATACAACTAATCGCGGTGTATAGCTTCGGCTTGCACTTAAGGGAGCTGGATGCGTCTGGCTCTCTTTTAATTTCAAAAAAATTCATTAATATTGTTGACACAGAAAAAAATTTGTTGTATTTTATAATCAAAAATTGAATATAGGCAATTTAACATATAGTTTTTGATTTATTTTCCGATAGTTTTAACTGGCTTATTTAGAAATACATGTTTTTATTTAGAGTGCTTTTTAGCAATCAATGGGTATTTTGTGCCCATTTATAGGCTAAGTGCGCCTCTAAGTATGAATGTATCTTTAAATAAGCCAGTTTTTTTGTGCCTTCCTTCTTACATAGGCTACTTGCGCATTTTCTGCGTTAGCCTTCCCCAATAAAATTCCTCGAAAGGATGATCCTCTATGAAACATTTTCCTTCTTTAAATTTCCATGATGAAATGGAAAAACAATTACTCATGGGTGATGAGCTGGAAAAGTACCATGCCCGCCATTTTTTAAATGTCCTCTCAGAAATGATTCTTAAATATGAAAATACTCTTTGCGAGCAACATAAACAAAATCAATTAGGAGCGTGATAGGTATGCGTGCAGTTGGCTACGTTCGTGTAAGTACAGAAAAACAATTAGGTAACACTTCTATTGCAAAGCAAACCGAGGAAATTAAGAAGTTTTGTAAAACTAATGGCATGACTCTTGTCCAAATATTTGATGAAGGCGCTAAATCAGGTAGAACTTTTAATAACCGCGATAAATTTAAAGAAATGTATGCGTTCATTTTTAAAAAAATTAATAAAATTGATTGTGTCGTTGTATATGATTCGGACCGCATTTCTCGTAACAATGTCGAGGCGCTTCAGTTTTATCATCGATTAAATCAACTAAAAATACGACTCGTTTGTATTGCTGATAATATCGATACCGATTCCCCTCAGGCTAAACTTATGTACTATTTCTCTTCACTAATGGCAGATATAGAAAGGGATATGATCGTTAGTAGAACAAGTTCTGGTATGCAAAAACGCGTGTCTAATGGCTTATTTAATGGAGGCATTGTTTACGGCTACACATGCTCCTCTAAACAGCTAAAAGTCGTCCCAAAAGAAGCTAAAATCGTAAAGTTTATTTTCGATAAATACGCAAACGAGCAATGGGGCTATAAAAAAATAGCTTCGGAGTTAAATAATACAGGTAGTCGGACGAAGAAAAATAACTACTGGACTATTTATGCTGTAAAAACGATTTTGACGAATCCGATTTACATCGGGAAAATCAAATGGAATGGTGAATTGTACCAAGGTCAGCATGAGCCAATTATTAGCATTGAATTATGGAATAAGGCAAAAAATGTAATGAAACAGAATAGTCATTATCAAGAGAAAATTCACCCTGGCAGTTTTCCGCTATCTGGTTTATTAAAATGCCCAGAATGTGGCGGTCCAATGGTTCAAGGAAACAGTAGCCCAAAGTATAAGTATTACCAATGCTCACGCAACAAAAATAGCGGTTCCTCTGCCTGCTCGGCAAATCTGATCCCGAAGGAATACGCCGAAAACACCGTATATGCACAAGTATTTGCCACTTTGCAAAAGTATAATCTCATTGAGCCATTAATAAGTACGCTTCAATCTAATTCAATGAATTCAGTGATAGATCTACAACAGCAATTGAAAAAACAAGAAGCTGATTTAACAACGCTAAAACAAAAAAGAAAAGAACTAATGAATTGGCGCTTGCGGGACATTATCACAGAAAAAACATTTAAAGAAGAAATGCGCGATGTACAACAAGAGGAGCAAGCAATTGTAAAGCAAATCGAAAGCATAAATCAGCATATAAAACTATGTGATAAACACGTCCTAACAGCTATTGTTACCCATTCATTAAAGGACTTTACTCACTTTTTTAATACGATAGATGACGCGGACAAAAAGCTCCTTTTACACTCTTTAATTAAAGAAATCCACGTTAATCCAGGTGACAAAACAAAGAACCGAACAATTAAAGACATCATTTATAAATTTGATTTAACGTATTTAAATCAGGCTATTTAAGAGAAAGGTGCACTTCCTTTCTCTTTTTTTCGTTTCATATTAAAATGGCGGTGAAAGGAGGATTTATCATGAATGAAATTAGACAAGTAGCGATTTATTGTCGGGTGTCGACTGAGGAACAAGCAACAGAAGGTTATAGTATTTCCGCGCAACTACAAACATTACGACAATATGCACAGCTATACGGTTGGGAAATTGCTGGTGAATATGTCGATGAAGGGATAAGTGGTAAAAACATTACAGGTCGCCCTGCAATTCAAAAACTTATTGCTGATGTCGAGAACAATAAGTTCCAAGCTGTGCTCGTTTGGAAAATCTCACGTCTATCACGCAACATGTTAGATACACTTACGTTATTAGACTTGTTTGAAGCGAACGATGTAAAATTCATTTCTTACTCTGAAAACTTTGATACAGGTACCCCAATTGGACGTTTAGTTGTTCAGCTTATGGCTTCGATTGCTGAAATGGAACGTAATACGCTATCAGAAAACGTAAAACTCGGCATGAAGCAACGCGCATATGAAGGTTATTGGAATGGGGGCATCGTATTCGGCTATGACGTCGTCGATAAAGCGTTAGTCATTAACGAAAAGGAAGCATTTATTGTTAAATTAGCCTTTGAACTATACGCGGAAGGCAAAGGTTTAAAAGCAGTTGCTAATCACTTGAACAAGGCAGGTTATCGAACGAAACGCGGACATCATTTTTCGGTTAATGGTGTTGCACAAATTTTGGACAACATCGTTTACAATGGCAAAATTAGTTGGGCAAAAGTTGAGAATTGGGATAGCAAGCGCAGAAAAGGCAAAAACCCTAATCCAATCATTGTTGAAGGTAAACATGAGGCAATTATTCCAGACGACCTTTGGAATATCGTGCAAGCACGACGAAATAGTAGGTCCTTTAAACAGCGCCAATCAAACGAACCTTTTTTACTTAGTAGTCTGCTACGCTGTCCTACTTGTAACCAAGGTATGGTGCCAGCCATTACTACTTGGAAATCAAAAGACGGCACTAAAAAGAAATACCGCTATTATGTATGCAGTGACTTTCATAATAAAGGCTCGTCTGCCTGCCGTGCGAACTCAACGAAAGCGTATGAAGCGGAAGCGCAACTTATTGAGCGAATTGAACAATTTGCACATAGCGAACAACAGCTGTTCTCAAAGCTACAAGCTCTTAACACGACGTCAATTGAATTGCTCCATTCCTTAACCAACGAGCTTGAGGACATAAAAAAACGACTGCTCGAAATACAGTCGCTTCAACACCAATATTTAGATGCCTTTGAACAAAAGACGCTCCCCGTTACAATACTGCAAGAGCGCCTTCAAAAACTAACTACTGAAAAGACAACTTTAGAGCAAAGACAAAACGAAATTACCGCGCAACTAAGCTCTAACGATTCAAAGGTTATTCAGCCTGAATTAATTCAGACGTTGCTATTACGATTTTTAGACGCTTATCAATGTGCGCCACGTGAACATCAAAAACGGTTACTACAATTACTAATTGGACAGATTACTGTGAAACATCAAAACGGTAAACCGCGCTCCATTGATACGATTGAACTCGACTTCGATTTTTCGGAAGTAAACGTGTCGAAAACATTTATACTTCTTCATCTTTTATATCGTGAAGCAAATACGGAAGATGAATTTTCATCCCAAAAATTCGCTTACGACCACAAAATACCACCTTATTTACAACTTTTTTTGCCTCTATTTATGATACGGTTCACCGTAATGTAGCTAAGTGCGGTTATTTAACTAACGTTTATAATAAAGAAAAGAAGTACATATTTAATATGGATATCTATTTACTCTAGCACTTTCATATAAATCAAAATAACTTTATTTGCTCTGTACTTGATAACTTACTTTTATTTTCATCAACAAGTTTATATCCCATTGATTGATAAGCCTTCAACCTTTTCTCAAACATTCTCTGCAGCATTGGCTCTTTTCGGTCAACATAATCATATACCTTTACTACTGATTTATTTTCATCTACCCGATGTAACCTACCAACATACTGCTGCAATGTTCCTTTCCATGATAAAGGCATCACTAAAAATAATGTATCTAAACTTGCATGGTCAAAACCTTCTCCTATATATTTTCCTGTTGCGATAATGAGCCGCTCTTCATTCGCATTTAAATTTTGCAATGCATTTAATTTCTCCAATTGCTCCTTAGACTTCATACCGCCCGTTAACACAATCAAATTTTTTACGAAGTTTCTAAACATACCTTCTAAAATTTTCACATGCTCTACTCTTTCAGTCAAAATCAATGGGGTAGCTCCGTTATCTAAAGCTTGTAACACATCATCAAAAATTAATCGATTGCGAACATCATCTTGTATTAGTGCTTTATAAACGTCCTGAATTTTTTTAGAATCATTTGTTGTATTATCTTTAAATTGCGTATAACGAGGATATAGAAGATGCTCAAATGAATGTACTTTTGAATAGGATTTAGCTGTAACTCTATGGCAAATTGAACCTAATTGCATCGTCATAATTGAATGTAAACCATCTTTTCTAGTAGGAGTAGCCGTTAAACCGCAAATATATTTAGCTTCTACTTTTTTCATTACTTTTTCAAAGCTTACTGCTGAAATATGATGACACTCATCCACAATAACCTGACCATAGTTTTTCACTTCATCCTTTATTTCTCCACGATAATTTAAGCTTTGAATTGTGGCTATATCAATATTAAATGTTTGCTTATTTTTCCCTCCACTAATGTGACCTATTAATGTATCTTTATCTAAAAAAACATTAAGACGTTCTTTCCATTGTTCAATTAATTGTTTCCGATGAACAATAATTAATGTATTCACCTTTCTTTGCGCTATCAGTGATGCAGCTACAACCGTTTTACCAAAACCTGTTGTGGCCGATAAAATTCCTATTGGACGTTCCAAAAGCTTTTCTACCGCTACTTGTTGTTCTGGCGTTAAATTCCCTTTGAAGTTAGATGTAATTGTTTCACCTAATTGTGTTTGATCGTCAAATAAAGCCGTAATTCCTCTGCCCTCTAATACCTTTATTAACGCTTCCTTGCATCCGCGAGGGATAATAATAAAGTCAGTAGTTTCCTCATGACAATTTATATTTTTAGGTATACTATGCGTACTTAAGCGTCTAGCCTGTGCCTTGAAAAATTCAGGATTCTTTATTGAGGATAACTTTAAAATCTCATGCATTATTTGCGAAGGAATTTCATGCTTATTTAAATATAGTCCGTTTTTTTCGATGATTGTAATAGCTAATGGAAGCTTATCTACATCGTTATCCTTCACTTCTTTCACTTGTATAATCTGCTTCGGCTGAGAAGTTGCCCATAGTATTTTTTTGATTGCATTTAAATCTAATTTACGAACTTTTTCTAAATATCCCCATTGATCTTCATAAGCATTAAAATTTTCATCTACAAATACACTATTCAACTGTATTCGAGGACCTCTTTGTAAAGGAAGTGCGATTAAATTTCCGAATCCTCCCTTTGGTAAAGTATCTTGATTTGGAAATAGACGATCATAGGAATCCATTCCGATTTCATATCGATTAGAGAGCGTTTCTGATAAAATAAAATGCCCCAATTGTCGAGCTACTTTTGCTGAAATGGGCTCACTAAAAAACAGCCACACATGTCCTCCATTTCCAGATCTCGAACGTTCAATACTAACAGGTACATCAAGTTGTTGACATGTATCTACAAATGCTTGAATATCTTTTTGCCAATCACGTTTATCAAAATCTACTGCTAAAAACCAACACGTTTCATCTTTTAACAATGGGTATAGACCGATAGTAATCTCTCCTGAAAGATGCCGATAAATCGTTTCATCGCTAAGAGGTATTAGTTTTCTAACCTGACATTGCGAACATTTTATATTTGGCTTCTGACATAACGGAGGCTGCCACTCTAACGAACAGGCAGGTGTATAGCCTGATTTATTATTTTTAGACTGCCATCGAACAGCATAAACATCGTCTCTTCCGCGGAATAAACTTTTAAAAATCTGCACTCTTTTTTGAAGGATTTTTTCTTTCAATTGTTCGTTATGATTAGCTCGCTTAACTGGCTCTACTATTTTATTTGGTTCAACTTGCTTTTGTTTAAGCAATCCCCTCAAATGTGCATTTTCTTTTTTTAAATGTTCGATTTCTAAAAGGGCTTGATGGAGTTGTTGTTCAATATTCATCAAATTGTGCCTTTCCGTTTTTTTAAAACTCAATTTTTATTCCGATTCATCTAAATTCATTATAATTTTTTGCACCAGATTTTTGTATCCTTAAATTAAACTCAAAATTAGAAAAAGTAAAAAATAACCAATTATTTCGCTATCAAAATATCTCAACAAATTAACGTATCATTAATTTAAATTTAGCGTATAAATAGCGTATTTAAATTATAAATTAGCATACGAATAGCGTATAATTAACGTACGTTATTATATTCTATTTGAGGTGATTCATCTGTACACACCAAAATTTATTTACACGCAAGCTATTGTAAAAGATTTAATGTCAATTGAACGTTCTCGATCTATCGTAGAACTAATGCCTATTCCGGCACATATTGAAAGTGACTTAAAAGAACAAGCTAAATTAAAAGCAACCCATTACTCAACACGAATTGAAGGGAATACTTTAGATTTAGAACAGGTTGCACGTGTAGTTAAACAAAAGAAGGACGACTTAAGAATACCTGTCGAGGAAGAAGTACGAAATTATTGGGAAGCCCTTTCGTTTTTAACACAAGAAAAAAATAAAAATACACCCATAACTGAAGATTTTATTAAAAAGTTACACTCCATCATTGTTAAACATGGCTCAGGTAGAAAGTCTTCTAAAAGTAATTACCGTGGACCAATGCCTCCAGGAGTACTATTTGCTGTTTTCGATAATCAAACAAGACAACCCGATTATATTCCTCCAGAATACTCTGATGTCCCTGCGTTAATGAAATCTTTTGTTAAATGGATACAGTCAGAAAACGAAATGCCTGTTCCGATTAAAGCTGCAATTGTTACTTATCAACTACTAACGATTCATCCTTTTGAAGATGGTAATGGACGTACCGCACGAGCTTTAGCATCTTATGTTTTATCAACAACTAATTATGATGTGAAAGGCTTCCATTCTATTGAAGAATATTATGTTGAAGATTTACAAGGCTACTACAAACATTTACAAATGGGCTTACCCGCTCTTTATTATGATGGGCGTGAAAATCCAAAAAATTTAGCTCCATGGATTGAGTATTTCCTTAGAACAATGGCACTTGCCTATGAAAAAGTTGCTAATCTATCTATCCAATTTGCTACCTCCACTACAGATCAGCGTATCTTATCGTTAGAGCCAAAAGAAAAAACGTTACTTCGCTATTTAATTGAACGCAATAGACCTGTTAAACCAAAAGAAATTGCTGAACTGTTCCAAGTGAAACCAATAACGATTACAAAATGGGCTAATACTTGGTTAGAAAGAAATATAATTGAAGGGGCTAGTGGAAATCAGCGTATCACATCGTATAGAATTGGTAAAAATTATAAAGATTTAACTTTGAATGATTTAGGTTATAAAGAAGACTAAATAAAATCACGCCAAACATTATCAAATAAATGTTTGGCGTGGCAATATTGATCACTAATTCTTATCTCACTTCTTTAGCTTTCTTCTAGAATATGTTACGCCCTCCCGTAATCTATCTGCAAATTTCTATTTACTATCTAACAAAAACAAACCACCAACTACAATAAATCTACTGTAATCGATGGTTTATTAAAAACCGCACTTACTTATGATACGGTTCTCCGTGATGTGGCTAAGTGAGGGTTTTTTAATTAAGATTTTAGTACTTCTTCAAAATCCACATCTATAATATCTGGGTGCTCTTTTTTCAATTCATTAAAACTGTCAATAATTTCTTCTTCTGACAATGTAAGATTATTTGAGAGAGCATACTGTAACTTACTCCCCATTTTTGACATTGAAGCGTACGTTATACCTCCTGAAACTATCCCACCTAATATCGGAATAGCTTTAGAAACACCTTTAGCAAATGTATCTTTTGTTACTTTCACACCTATGAATCCTAACGTTTTCTTGATAATAGGATAGTATATAGTTTTAGTTAATGCTTGTTGGGGAATTTTTTTTAGTGCTTGTTGGGAGAGTTTAGATGAAAGAACTTTAATAGCAGCTGCACTTCCCCCCACTCCAAACATAACTCCTAAAAACAGAACCAAGTCACCATTAATTTTTTCAATATTAATATCATCATCATCCCAGAAATCTTCATACCCATATAAATATCCTAATTCTTGTGCCATTCGTAAAGCTACTCCAAAAAATTGTAAAGTATCTGCTGGAATTGTCGCTGCCATAGCTAATCCACCAGGAACCCCTGCTACAAAAGATGCACCTGTACTTGTTAATGTTCGAGTATTAATTAATCCTTTTGCGATTTTATCTATTGTTGCCTTATTAACATTAGCTTCAATAGGACCCTGTTCCATTATTGTGACTAGTTGACTTGAAGAAACTTTATCCGAAAAGTTTTTAGCTAGAAATTCTTGTCGATTTACTTTAATACCTGGAATCTTTATAGCATTTGCTAGTACTAACTCAAAAGTACCTGATTCATTATTTGACATCACAATCACCGCTCTCCCTATACTAAATAGACATTTTACAATATTATACATCCAAGAGTATTTCATGTAAATTAGATGATTGCTAAAATAGTAAAAGGAGTGGAAGCAGCAATTGTAGTTCGCTCCCTTCATTTTTAATTATAGTATCTCTAACCCTGTAATATAGAATTCACCATCAATTAATTCTATTGTATATTTGCTATTTTGTTGCACATCTTTACTTCCCTTTTCAGGATTGTCTATTGTGTAATGCTCCTCTACACTTACTTCGTACCTATGCTCTGCAACTTGCTCCATCGAAATAATGGAAAAATCAATCAATTGAATATCTATACCCTGTTTATTTATAGACTCCATATAACTAACTTGCTCTTGATAGAATGGAGAAGATGGATGTATATAGTGTACAAGCTGTAACGCCTGCTCTGTGGTATAAACTTCTAGGTAGGCGGAAATTAAATAATTTATCTGCTCTCTTGCTGATTCTGTTGTATTTATTGCACCTAAAACAGGTATTATATCTAAATCAGCTTGAACACTTTGTGTGTCATCTACCTTATTTTCATTTGTATCAATTTCCTCATTAACTTCATTATTATCACGATTCATTTCCTCGACAGGCTCTTCGTAAAAAGTAATATTATCATCTTCTGCAACAAGATGAGTACCGTATCTCGTGTTTGATTCGTCACTTTCTGTTTTGCTAGTATATTTAAATACATCAATTACAAGACAAATAATAGCTAATGGAATCAGGAATTTATTAACTGTTTTATTAATGGGTCTTAATGCTATATTGACAAATACAATCAAGACAATTACTGCAAATGTAAATGAAATCATACCAAAAGCAACTGTCACAAAAGCGCCTAGTAAAAAACCTTTAAATCCATATCCTAGAAGCAAAAAACCTACACCTATACCAATCCCCATTAAAAGTAAGAAAAACATATATACATTTTCAAACAATCCCATTTCAGAATCCTCCAATGTTAAATTTACCTTATTTACAAATGGCTTTCTTCTTTAATATTTTCCTGATCCAACTATAGGAATAATCATATTTCCTTGCTAATTCTTTAGCGTTTGTTCCATCGTATTCCTTTGCAATTTGTTCATACAAATATTGTTCTGATAATAATCTTTTCGGAAAGGTTACATATTGACCAGCAAAATAGCTATGTACTAACAAGGTATTTTGATACCCAATCAATTCTACAAATTCCTTATATGCCCCATTAAAACATGAACTATCTAACCTACTCGTATCCATTGTTTTCTCCTTTCTCCTTTTTGTTGGTTCTTCACCATAACTTGTGGTTGACTTTCTATTAATTCAATAATTTCATATTTTCTATAGAAGAAAAGCGAAAACTCACGTATCGTAATTGTTGTCGAAACAAACCACGAGAGGAGTTTTCGCTTTGTACTCCAAGTTTATCAAAATGCTATTACCGTTACCATCTTTTTTCGAAGTTTCTTTTCCATCTGACGAAGAACCAAATGTATTTCCTGCTACTGTAGGTGCTTATTCAGTGCCATGTCCAATTTGCCAAGGGAAAACGATTCGTCATGCGCAAACATTACGTCGTTTTCGTCATGGCTATGCTTGGCACCTCGGATTTATTTGGATTGAGATGGCGATTCCACGTCATCGTTGTGTTGCTTGCGACCTCACATTTACCTATGACTTCGGTTTAGGAATTATCCAAGCGTCTTCAGCTATGTTTCGTAAAGAACTTGTAAGGCGTTGCCACGGGCGTTCCATTGCTGATGTGGCACGTGAATATGAACTGCCCTACACGACGGTTGAGCGTTGGTATTACTTGCTGGCAGCTAATGAATTAACGGATGAAATCGCCACTACTATTTGTGTAGACGAGTTCGCTTTGCGCAAAGGACATCATTATGCGACCAGTGTTTTAAATGCCGACTCAGGTCGTATTTTGGCAATTGTTCCTCATCGAAATCAGGACGCTATTACCACTGCTTTACAAAAAGTAACAGGTCCAATTCGTGCGGTGGTCAGTGATTTCGCTCCAGCGATGGCGAATGCGATACAAGCCGTTTATCCCACTGCGATTCATGTGCTGGATCGCTTTCATCTCGTGCAATTTTTCACCGATGCCCAGCAGCGAAGACGCCGGTATTTAGGAGAAGCCAAAAAGCATCATCAATCGCGATTCATTGACCGTTGTTTGGCACGAAAACCTGAACAATTAACGGATGAAGAACGTGGATTTGTTGCACAGTGGCATCAGGAAGATTTGCCTACAAAATACATTTATCAAGCATTGAATCATATGCGTTATGTACTAAAAGCAACAACGATGACACAAGCAAAACGACGATTAACAGAATGGTTTAAACGGTATCAATTTCATCTTTGTAGTGCCGTTTCTAAAATCGCAAAAACATTGAGTACACGTGAAAAAGCATTGCTAGATACCATTATTTCACCGCTATCAAATGGCATGATGGAAGGAACGAATAATAAAATTAAACTTATTAAAAGACGTGGTTTTGGCTATCGAAATGAAAACCGTTTATTTCTTCGTTTACGTTTAGAAATAGGTCACTGATTTTGTCACCCACGGCTTTTGGTGAAGAACCTTTTTGTTGTTATAAATATGGCATTTTTGAATGTGACAAGCACTTTGACTATCAAATGGCTTTTCGCAATGAAAATCCACTTCGTTTTTACCTATTCTTCCTAAAATGAATCACTTTAAATTGCCACTAAAACAGAAAAAGGAGTGGAAGAAATGTCCGTAGACATTTCTCCAACTCCTAGTTGTAACTCTTCCAATACAGCATCATTTAGCTTGATTTGGATGCTTTCAATTTTCCGACTTTCATCAATAGTGATTTGATGAATCAATAAATGCAATAATCTTTTTCTTTGTTCCCTTGTCAATGCTTGTGTAAAGGCTTGATGGAAATTCGTCATGATGGCATGGATTTTTTCATAGGTGACTTCACTCGATACTGTCGATTGCAGTTGTGCTTGAAGTGGCTCTATTTGTACTTTCAGATTGGTCATGGTTTCTTCCATACTTCGTGATTTTCGTTGGAACACCTCTTTGGAAATCACTTCATCTGTATAGGCATCTAACAAGTTGGCTAACTTTTTCTCACAGCGCTCCAACTCCTGTTGATAATGCTCATATTCTCGCTGTAAAGGGGCAATTAACGATTGTTGCTTTGTATTAATGTTATCCACTAATTTTCTCGTCAAATGCTCGCTTTTCATCAATGCTTGCAGTTTATTCAGCACATAATCATCCGCATATTCTGTACGTACCCCATTTGACCGACAAGCAACTGTTCCCTTATTCTTCCATGCACCACAAACATAATACTCTAGGACACGTTTCTCACCAGATTTTGTTCGATTTGTTGTACGTCCTACCACCATTCCTGCATCACACTGTGGACAGCGCATAATACCTGTGAGGGGAAACGCACCCTCATGAATTCGATTGGGTTTACAGGAACGCTCTTTGTAAACTTTTTGCGCTATTTTCCATGTTTCCTCTGAAATAATGGATGAATGCTCACCTTTCACAATGATTGGATTCGGATTAATATTGTTACGACGCTTTTCATTCCAATCTCTTCGAACATTATAGCGAATATAGCCAGCATATATGGGATTTGTTACGATAGTTTTAATCGCATTCAATGAAAAGGTCTTATTCTTTTTTGTTCGATAACCGTCCTGATTTATTTTATTGGCAATTGCCTTATAACCATGACCTGTTGTATACATTTGAAAAATTAAACGTATAATCTTTGCCTCTTGATCATTAATTTGTAAACCTGTCTGTTTTCGCTTTTTGTTCTCATCATCTTTTTCTACCACATCGTAGCCTAGTACTTGACCACCATTCCATTGTCCTTCCTTAGCACGAGCAATCATACCCATCTTGACATTTTCCGCTATGTTGTTACGTTCATACTCAGCAATAGCAGCCATCAAGTGAAAATTGAGTTTACCTGTAGGTGTTTCAGTTTCATGTTTCTCTGTATAAGAACGAAAAGCTATGTTTTTACTGTTGAGTTGTTCCACAATATTCATCAAGTCTAAACTATTACGAGCGAGGCGGTTCATCTTCCAAACAAGTACAATATCAAATTTCTTTTGTCCCGCATCAACTAGTAATCTCTTAATAGCTGGACGTCCTGCGATATTTTTCCCACTAATTCCTCTGTCTACATATTCATCGTAGACAACATAGCCCTCCTTCTCACAAAATTCTTTAAGAACACGTATTTGTTCATCAATACTATATCCTTCCTCAGCCTGCTCTGTCGTTGAAACTCGAGCATATATTGCTACTTTTTTAGGACTCATTTGTTGACTCATCGTCTTTTTCATCTCCTTGATTGGTCATATAGTTTTGGCACATTTCTGCAATAATCATTAATATTTCATTCGAATTCTCCAACTATAATTCTCCTTATAAAAGTCTAAGTGATAATATATTTTTGATTTCTGTAATATTTCAGGGAATAATCCAGATTTTTTCTTTCAATTATTAGCAGAGTGAAAAAGTGGTAGCAAATTTAAAAAAATATAAATTATCCCTGAAAAAATACAAAAATAAAAAATTATTAATTAAAACACTGTCACTTTGACCCTACGTTTTAAAACGTAAGTTTACCCAAAGTTTCTGACCATTTGATTTTTTCTCACCGACAGACCAGTTTTTCCTTTGTATTGCTTCTTTACAATTAGATAAGATTGAAGCTGTCCCTAACGGTATGAAATTTGTAATTGAATTTGTATCTACCCACGCTGTGTATCTTTTAGATATATCTGATTGCAAGATAGTTTCACCATTTGCATATTCTAAGCACTCATCAACAAAGGTACCTACTGAATCATTCATAACTTTAAATTTTCTTAATTCTGATTCACTTGCTGCACAACAAGGTAAATCCCAATTACTTTCTTTTAATTGTTGATAACCCTCATATGCAAAATTAAAAATCCCTGATAATTCCTCTAACAATTCCTTTTCAAGATTTGGATTCATATAAGCTTGATTTTCAAGTAATACTTGTCTAGATTCTACATAGGTACGATAAAATGGGATGATGGTTAACCGTCTATATAATCCATTTGAATGATCATCAGTTATGAATAAACGATTAAGTAATAAAATTAACTTCACATATAGTGCTTTTGTTTTTGGTGCTTGGTGTTTCTTGTTAATTAAAATTGAATCTCCAGAAGTAATCGCTTTAAGACGCTGAGTATTTACCTTTAAAGTTGATTCATTTTCTGACGCAATATTCACAAGCTTCCCATCTAAATCTTGAATACCAAAAGCACCTTCCATCTCATTTAAAGGGGTACTTGATACATTAAATTCACCATAAAGTCTGGTTAAAATTTTTGCTAATACAGATTTACCATTTGAACCGCTTCCTGTGAAAATAAATACTTTGTGAATAGGTGTACCTTTATGCAAAATATATCCCATGATATTTTTTATCAAATGGTACCGTTCTTCATCATTTTCAAAGACATCATTAAGAAATTCTTTAAATTTAGGAGCTTTAGCTTTAGGATCATAATAAATAGGTAACTGATTTGTAGAAATATAGTTTGAATGATGAGGTACAATTTTTCCTGAATCAAGGTTAAAATATCCATTTTTTAAGTTAATAATATTTATATCACCATCAAATTCAGATACTATTGGAATTAATACCTTTAAAGCCGCCATATATTCACTTTCCCAAGACTTCCGCCAGATAGTTTCATCAACTTCTCTTACTATTGCCGCACAAATAGTTTTAAAGAGATTATCTGATATAAACTCATATTTCCCCTCATTACTATATGCGTAAATACGTTCATCATTTGTTTGAATAAATGCTATCCTTGAAAGAACATAGTGGGCAAATACATTTGCATTGAAACAGAATTTTCCGTCATTTCTTTCTATTCCTCTTCTCCTTAGTAGAAGGTCTGAATGGTGACGTAATACGCACTCGGCAGGTGTTTCAGCGAGATGTTCTTCTTGATTAGGAGAATATCCAAACAATTGCAAAACTTGATATGTAGCAGTATTTGCTACAGAAGAATCTTCTTGGATTTTTGTAAATGCAACTTGTTGTTCTTCAGAAAGTTTTTTTAATAAAAGCTGTTCAAATAAATTAGCATCTTTCCCTAAATCAACAAGATTAAGATGTACACATTTAAGAAACTCATCGGATAAACCATTTACATTTGTTAAGACCCAATTAAAAAAGGGTAATTTTGAAATGGAGGTGTGTAAACTTTCTACATCATCCACTTTTACATAATTAGTCAAATTAAATACACTCGATTTATTCATCTTTTCCACCCCTAAACAAAATTGATTATGCATCTGCAATAACAACTTGAACCCGAATTATTCATAGCTAACTGACCTGAGTTCGTTTTGTCATATTTCTTATCACAGACCAAGTTTCTCTGGAATTTAAATGGAGGAATAAATGATTTAGGCCAGTTGATACTTAAAAAATGGGAATTTACCTGTTTTTAGGCAGACTTATCCCTTGGTACGGGTTCGATTTTTTAAAAAAGTGATCTAGTTGGTGGAAAGCTGCTGCACTCTGGTCAGAATGTCTGAAAAGAAGCGCGCATAGACGAAGCTGGACGCTAATTTGAAATGCAGGTAACGACCAGATTTTACAAGTTTACTGGCAACTTTAATTAACCGTGTGCGAATGGTTTGGATTTGAAGCCCATTTTTCGCAGATGGAAACGTTAATGTACGTAACCAATTCGTTAAATTGTAGGCGAGTAAACTGATCATCATGCGTGCTTCGTTCACTTGGAAATCATGGCTTTTCATTTGATCGAATCCGAAGCCATCTTTCGCCTCTTTAATGAAGTTTTCCATTGCGCCACGTTTTTGATAGGACGTGAGAATGGCTTCCGGTGAAAAGGCAGTTTCGCTTAAATTTGTGACGAAAAAGGCATGGGTGAAGAACAGTTCACCTGCTGGGCGTGTAGACTGAATAATGATGCGACGTGACGTATTCCATGAACCAGCCTGATAGATTGACTCCTCCACATAACGTTCGGCTTTTGTGACATCACGGATTTCAGATGTTGGATGTAGTTCTTCCGCAAGTGCTTTCAGTCTGGCGTTCGACTTTAAACGAATGATGTAATAGACCGATTCATCTTCGCAAAGTTTGTATAAGTCGGGTACTGCGAAGCCGCTATCACCACGCACGAGTGTTGTCGTTTCGGGAAAGTTTTCGTTGTAATGATCCAGTAAAGGGCGGACAAATTCCACGACACCGTTTGATGTATACCTATTCCCTGGGCGTAGCTGCGCTTTTAAAAAATCACCGGTGAAGCCGTCAAACGCAACGAGTGGATGAAAGCCGACTGTGCCGTAATGGCTATTGTATGAGGCATTTTCTTGCTTGCCATATGTATCCGCATGAGACGAATCCAGATCAATTAAAAGAGTCGTCGATTGACGTAACTGATGCACCCGGTCCAGTAGTTCTTGATTCGCCGCTTGAAGTTGTTGGAGTGCCTGTTTGTCAAAGCGTTTGAAAAATCGAGATAAAGATGGCTGAGATGCAAGTGCTGGTTTTCCAAGTACACGCGTGAAAACTGGATCGTGCGTTAATGTATCCGCTGCGTCATCCTCGTGATAGCCTGCGATGAGCTGATATATTTTTTGACGAAGAAGTTCCATATTGTCATGGATACAGTAAGAACGCTCATCTTTTAAGTGAAGGTGTTTGGCGATTGTTTTGGAAAAGCCGATTTTTTCATCGAACTCACGGAAGATAAATTGGCCTGTATCAGAAGAAAGCTCACCTCCATCGTGAGTTAATTTCAGTTGGTGATTGAAATGAAGTGTTGTTTGCGGTAATCTAATCATGAGAAGAATCCTTTCTTTTGGTTAGTTCTTGGTCGATTTAACCTTAACAGAAATGGATTCTTTTTTCATTTTTTTAGTGAAAAAGAGAATCCCACAGGAAAGGCGATAAATCGCCTTTCCTGTGGGATTTTGTATTTGGGTGTGAATAATTAGGGTTGAATATCATTAATATTTATCTGGGAATTAATTTGGTGAACTAGACTATCTAAAATTAGCGAAAGATGATGCAAACCAACCATCCCAATTTTCTTTTTAAACTTTAGACAAATTTGAATTTTATCATTTGTAAACTTGCCCAATCCGATTGATTTTAACGTCGAGTTAAATATCACGATATTCTCCAATTTTGAGGTCAGTACTGTATTTGCTGATAACCCATCTACAAGTAATGAAATCTGTTTAATTTTGAACTTAGCAGGTTTAATGTACTTTTTCTTAGGGAGAACCTCATTATTACTTTCACCAGTTGTTAGGTAATGGACTGTTTCATAGATCTCAAATGGTAATTTTAATTTCATTAATTCTGATACCAATTTTGAAATTTCTTCTCTTTCTTCGAAATATAAATTATTCAATGTAACAATTCCTTCGATTCCCGTTTCGATATGATCATAATAAGAAAAATCCAATCGAACTATAAAGTATTTTGAAGTTGTTAGATAACTAATATCTGCAACATTTTGAGCAATATTTAGAAATTTTTTCACCTTAGGTATATCAGTCATAATAACATTCTTAGAGAATACAAATATTAATTCGCCTTGGGTACACCAATACTCCATATTTTTAATAGGATTCTTACAAAATTCACTTGTATAATCACCTTGTAATACATAGATACTTTTATCCTCACTATATTTTTTTACAAATCTCATATAAGGTTGCTGTTTTTTAAGTAGCGGAATAACCTCTATATCCAAGTCATTCCCTTCCCTAAATACCTTTGCAGACGACCAATTTACATGAGTTAATTCATCTAGTAATAAATCTGCATACTGTTTTTCCTTTACACGACCTACTTTTAAGTATTCCTTATTCTTTTCCATTACTTTTGGAAACACATATTGTTTTGCAGCATTCATCATTTCAAAACATCACCTTTCAGAAAATTCCGTTCTTTTTTATAAGCATTTAAAGGTATCATTAGTCATCAAATAAGTTATTTTAATATCATCATACAAATCAAAAATAACTGTTCTTTATTACCTATCCTTAATCGACAATTCATCTAAAAACCTTTAATACCAATGCCTATGCAACAGAATATATATGACTTAAGACGAAAGCGCAACTTATTTTATAGTTAAAAAATCCCAAAATATTATTTAAAAATAATAAATATTTCTCTTTTCTAAAATTCACTTTCTCTTTTGTAAAGGAATATCGTAGCCATAAACCATTAAATCACTTTTAGTAAGGAAAATCGTATCTTCCCGAGCGAAGAGCTGTAAGTATAAGTATTACTTAGGCTTATCACATTTCTCTTATTAGACCTCAATAAAAGAAAATAGGATTTCATATATGTGACAATTTTGTGTACATAATATTCATCCCTATTTTGCTTAACAAAAAAAGAGTAATGGTTCATGGTGGGCATGAACATTACTCTCCCATATTAAGTAATTGAAAGGAAATACAACTTCCTTATCTATTGCTTTTGAAATGAACTTCAATCCAGCCAATAGACAGGAATGGAAAAGGTAAAATATTAATTTCAGACGTATTGAGGGGATTGAAAAAGCCTTTATAAAATTCGAGAAATCCTTGATTATAAATGTAGATCCTTAAACATGAGATGATTTACTGTTATCTTTCCTCCATCTTTATTAAATATTTCTACAATGATAACTGAAAATATCCCTATACATGTGCCAACCACAAAATAATTCAAATCATTTCTCCTCTCTTTGTTTGCTACAAAGCATCACTAATATGGAAATTCCAAAAAATACGCCTTGCTTGAATAATTCAATTTGATTTAGATTTTTATTTTTACAATCAGCCATCCTCTCCCCCCTTTCAATCAAAATTTAACTCAGAAAAATGAGGATAACGTAAAACAAACATAGGCTCTGCGCTGAATCTCTATTAGAATTTTTAATTTACATAAAATTAGATGAAAACTTGCTTATTAACACAAAGTTACCTCTCTTTTCAGGAGTTAAAATTTTGAACCAATATATCATTTACTAGCCAAACTTCATGAAAATTTTCACCACCTGTTTCTATATATACGGTGAAAGAAAATTAGAGTTTCAAGCACAGCCTATTCACCGTATTTTCAGGTGTTTGATTAATCATTTGGATAAAGCCTTGGACAGCACGTTGAATCTTTCCGACATTTGAGTAAAAGACATTGTGGATCACCGTTGTCTTCATCCATTTCCACAGTCCTTCGATTAAATTTAAATTGGGACTGTACGGCGGAAGGAACAGAAATTCAAAGAAATCTTGATACTTTTCTAAAAATGGTTGAATCAATTTCGCATGGTGTATGCGCGCATTGTCTAATACCATCACGATGCGTTCATTCGGATAACGAGCGATGACTTTTTCTAAAAAACTTAGGAATTCAACAGCGGTATATTGTTCTTCTTGCACGCAAAATACATCGCCCGTTTCGTAATCCAATGTACCAATTAGCTTAACCCCTTGATGTCGGCCATATGTTGGAATGATTTTTTGTTGACCTTTAAGAAACCACGTGTTGGAAATCGCTTGGTAATCACGGATCATTGACTCGTCTTCAAATAAAATACGATCAATTTGACCATGAATTAGTTTTTTTTCGCCTGTTCAAATTTTTCAAGGAAAACTGCTTGTTTGAGGGGGTCTGCTTTTTCCAATGTATACGTTGGTTTCGTATAACTTAAACCAAGACGGTACAATAAATCACGTGTCCCACGTACAGAAAAAGACACACCAAATGTTCGCTCAATCCAATCGCGAAGAAGAGGCGCTGTCCAGTTCATTTCAACGGGAAAACCAGCATCTTTAGGCGTTTGGTTGACAATTGTCGCGACGACTCGTGCTTCTTGTTCAGCCGTTAAATGACGCTTTCGACCAGGTTGTTTTTTACGTCCAAGTCCAGCGATCCCTTTTTCACAATAAGCTTTGCGATAATTGAACAGCGTCGCTAAAGAAAGACCTGTATAGTCGACAATTTTTTCATACGATTCGCCGGAAAGTAACATATAAATCACTTGGTAGCGAACGAACATTTTATGATTGTTTTCTTCTTTCATGACAAGCTTTAATTCTTCTAAAGCAGCAGGAATGTGTATTGCATAATAAAAGTGCAGACTAGTGCAGCGAATTTGTACAGAGTCTAGCACTTTTTTAGTGCAAAAAAATAGACTTGCCAGCCACCCCAAGTCACTCTACTGTTAAAGTGTCGAATTTTACCAGTGGAGGTTTGAAAGGATGCTAGCAATGTCTGAAGTTAATTGTATCAAAACATTACGAAATGAAAAAGGATTATCGATTACTGAAATCGCCAATACAATGCAAGTCAATTGGCGTACTGCCAAGAAATACGGTGATGGGGATCAGTTGCCGCAGGAGAAAACTCACCTGAAAAAAGGCATGATGTACGACGAAAAATGGGGAGAAATCGTAGTTGATTGGTTAGAAGAGGATTTAAAACTAAAGAAAAAATTACGCCGTACAAACAAGAAAATGCTTGAGGATCTAGTAAAGATGGGATTCAAAGGTTCTTACAGAACGCTTTGTAATTTTATTCAAGAATGGAAAGCAACAGAAGAAGAGGAAGCAGATAAAGGGCATGAACGTTTAAATCATCCAGGAGGAGAAGCACAGGTAGACTTCGGTGTAATGGAGGCTGTTCAAGATGGGGAAATTATTGATGTTCACGCATTAGTCATGTCATTCCCTGCAAGTAATACAGCATTTGCGGTGCCGATGCCTGGTGAAAACTTAGAATGTTTTTTAGGTGGACTTCAAATGTTGTTTAAACAGGCTGGTGGTATTCCTTTGAGCATTCGAATTGATAACCTAACACCTGCGGTGAAAAAAGTAAGAAAAGGAGATTCAGAGGCCCAATTAACCGAAGCCTTCCGACATTTCCAACAATATTACGGCTTTAAAGTGCAAGTGTGTAACCCACGCAAAGGAAATGAAAAAGGTCATGTAGAAAGAAAGGTTGGCTATGTACGCTATAATTTCTTTAGCTTGCCACCTGTCATTAAAGACCTTGAGGATTTAGGAAATCAATTAGAACAGCAGTTAGCAAATGATCGTCAACGAATTCATTATAAAAAGGAAGTACTGATTGATGAGCTATGGCAGCTTGAACAAAAGCAATTGATCAAATTACCTGAAGAACCATATCCGATATTTAAGCAGTTTCTGATAAAGTTTAATAAGTATAATGAATTCAAGCTTGATGGACATTTGATTCATGTACCAAGAGCAAGGAACTACGTCCAACTTTCTTGTGTGACATATTGGGATTCGTATAAAGTCATCACAAATGACGGTGAAATTCTATTATCTGATGCCCGTCCTTATATGAGAAAACGCCGTTTTATTCCTTGGAAGGAGATTTTAAAAGATTGGTTGAAAAAACCACGTGTTGTAGGGCATTCTCGTTATTCAAACTATTTACCAGCGCGTATTAAAGAGTATTTAACAGTGCCTTCGCTTGCCTTAAGAAAACAACGGATTAATGAATTACTGACGCTTTTACTCACACATGATATGAATGACATTGATCAAAACTTTTATAGTTATATTGGACGTGAGGTAGAAGAGACAGAACACCCTTACGGTGTGAATTGGACAGAATATGATGCCTTATCGCCAAAAGGAACGGAGGCGTTGAATCATGAATGAAGCGATTTTAACGCTCTGTAAGCAATTGAGATTGGCTTATGTGGCAGAAGCTATTAAAGTGGTACCTTTTACCGATCCAGAAGAATATATTTATCAAATTTTATTAAAAGAGCAGCTTGGCAGAGAACAAGCAAAAATAGCGCGTAATTTGAAGCAGGCACGTTTTATCGATACGAAGACGCTTGAAAGTTACCAGTGGCATAAAGATATTTGTTTACCTAGCCATTTAACAAAAGATGAATTAGAGCGACTAGATTTCATTCGAAGAAAAGAGAATATCATTTTAGTTGGAGCACCTGGAACAGGTAAAACTCATTTAGCTTCTGCACTTGGACGAAAAGCTTGTGAACAAGGATTTGAAGTGCGTTTTTATCGCGTTTCACATTTGGTTGAAGAATTAGAGCAAGCACTCCTTGTAGGGAAATTAAAGCAATTTAGAAGTAAATTAGAGAAAGTTGATTTAATGATTTTAGATGAAATGGGTTATTTGCCTTTTGGTAAAGAAGGAGCAGAATTACTGTTTCAAATTATTTCAGAGTTCTATGAACAAAAGAGCTTGATTATCACATCAAATTTAGAATTTAGTCAGTGGAACCGCATTTTCTCGGATTCACGTTTAACGGCAGCTCTGGTGGATCGTTTGATTCACCACGCCCATATTATTTCATACACGGGTCAGAGCTTCCGTTTAACCAATGCGTTGTCGAGAAAATAGAGAAAATATTGGGTGGCAATGCTCTGTATTTTTCGTTGCAATTCTCTGCACTTTTCTCTTGCAAAATACAAGGAATTTGTTCTTCAGGAATTAGGACAATTTTACGCATCATTTTTCTCCGTTTCATATCTATTAAGAATAGTATACAGGAAAACGAAGAAAAAGAGTGTAAGTCTAAAAGTTAATCACCTTATATATATTAAAATTTTTAAATTACATAAAATTAGATGAAAACTTGTTTCTTAATACAAAGTTATTTCTCTTTTCAGGAGTTATAATTTGGAACTAATTTATCATTTACTAGCCAAACCTCATATAAACTTTCACTTCCTGTTTCTATTAGCATTAATGTAAAGTAGTTCCCTTCTACATCTGTATAGTTGGCACTATGACAGAGAATTGGTGCTGGTACAAAGGCAATCATATAAGGTGGTACAAGTTCCTCATCTATTTCCTCATGAGTAAAGCTCATTGTTTCATAGCCTACTTCATGGAGTGGGATTTTCTTTCCTAGTTTTCTCTCCAATACTTCTGTCAATCGTTGGATTGCTTCCACTTTCAATAACCTCCTTATTTTTATGAACATAAAAAGCCCTAACATCCATTTCAGATGTTAGAGCCTATTTATCATTTAAAGCTTTATCCTTTTTCAAAATAACCACTCTCCTTCATTGAAACATAGCTATCATCACCTAACACAATATGGTCAAGCATTTCAACTCCAACAACTAAACCTGCCTCTACTAAACGTTTGGTAACGGCAATATCCTCTTGGCTTGGTGTTGGGTCGCCTGATGGATGTGGATGGCAACAGATGATGGAAGCAGCATTGCTTAAAATGGCTGTTTTCAGTACCTCTCTAGGATGAACTATGGAGAGATTCAAACTCCCTATGTGTGCAACAGTGATGTTTGTTGGCTGATTTTTCACATCAAGGCACATGACCACAAAATACTCTCGGTCTACCTCACCTAAAAATTCCTTGAACAGCTCGTAGCAATCTTGTGGACTACGAATGCGACGATTTTTGTACAACATGCTAGTTTCTCTCACTAATTTGATGGATACAATGTCTACTCGTTTCGATGGTTGCATATAAATTCCTCCTAAAATGTATTCAAGGAAATAATATATGTTCATATTTTTAGTTGAAACATTTAGTCAACTTGCTCTACGGATGGTATGTCATAGGGAACTAATTTCCATTCATTTTTTACCGCTGGATACAAAGGATGAAAACCTCTTCTCCCTTTTGAACTTTCAATTTGAAGAATATTTACCTTCTTATCAAGTAAAATTGCTATAATCATATGCAAACGTTTTAGTGCTTCTTTATTGCTTTCAATACCTGTACCTGCTGCAATAATTACATCTTCTACACGCTGAACTTCTTCTTGGACATACTTTAAATTTTCAATAGCAGAATCATTTGTATTTGCACCAGCAATTGTAGGAAATAAATTCATTATACTAACTGAGCCATAATCTAATTTTGCTAAGTTATTTATTACATACATCGTAGTTTGATCCTGTACGATTTCATTTGCATCACCAGCATTTTTCATGATTATAAGAGCTGGCTTTTTATTTTTATCCCATTCTTTTTTTACAACATACTTATTGGCTAACTTATCATCATAAATGACTTCGGTTTTTATTGTGCTTTTAATTACCTTCAAGTTTCTTCATTCCTTTCTGTAAATTGAGGAACCACCTTATCATCAATTAACCAAACTTCATAAGGTGATGTATTCTCTATTTCAATGGAAATGAGCGTATAATAATTACCTTCATCATCGGTATAATTTGCACAATCACAAATAACTGGTTCTGCTAATTTTGATATAACACTCATTGGAACCATTTCCGTATCTATCTCTTCATGCATTAGACTGACTGTTTCATAACCTATATCTTGAAGCTCGATTTCCTTCCCTAACTTCTGTTCTAAAACTTCTGCTAGTCTTATTAATGCTCTCATTTACATCACTCCCATTCCTCCAAAATAAAAAGCCCCAGCATCTCTAATGGATGCTAGGACTCAAATATTAAAAATCTTCATTTTAAAAGTATCCTTTCTCTTTTAAAGAAATGAACTTGTCATCGCCTATGATGATATGGTCGAGAAGCTCAATGGATAGTAACTTACAAGCCGCCGCTAAACGTTCTGTAATCTCTACGTCTTCTGGACTTGGTGTTGGATCGCCTGACGGGTGTGGGTGGCAGCAGATGATTGAGGCAGAGTTGCTGAGGATTGCTGTTTTCATGACCTCACGAGGATGAACGAGGCTGGCATTGAGGCTGCCAACGTGGACCGTAGAAATGTTAGTTGGCTGGTTCTTTGTGTCGAGGCACATCACGACAAAATGCTCTCTGTCGACGTCTCCAAGGTAGTCTCGGAAAAGCTCGTAGCTGTCTTGTGGGCTACGCACTCTGCGTTGTTTGTAGAGCATGCTAGATTCTTTTACTAATTTTACTGAAACGATGTTAACTCGTTTTGCTGGTTGCATTTTATTTTCCTCCTCTATAAATTAATAAGCCTAAGTATTCAAGAGTAACAATACTTAGGCTTATTATATCAATACAATAATATATATTTATTTTACATTTTATACCAATTCATTACAACAGTTCCAGTTGTACTGTATTAGTGTTTTCCTCAATTTCTACATCAATATCATTTTCTTGTCGGGGACGTAATGGTATGTCGGATAACTCACCATTATATACAAAACCTGGTTTAATAACTAAAGCTTCATTTACTGCATTTCTATTTTCAGTATTTGCCCCTACATGATAAAAATGAGCTTGAGTGATTACTTCTCCATTCCATTGATGTAAGTACTCATTTTCTCGATAAGCATTATCAGCCCACATTGATAATGCATAACCTGATTCTAATTGTTGTGCTATTTCAGCTAAATCTGAAGAATCTTCATCAGTCCATTTATTAAAATAATCAGTATGTTTACCAGCATATGGAGGGTCTAAATATACAAAATCATTTGATTGAACATTGTTCAGTGTTTCTTTCCAATCTTGATTTATAAATACCCAGTCCTTATTTTCCATAACTGATTTAACCCAATAAATTTGATTAACAATTTTAGTTATATACGCTTGTCTAAATCTATCTGGTTTTCTACAAAAGGGAACATTGAATCCACCTTTTTTATTAAATCTCATCATCCCGTTAAAGCAGGATCTAGATAAAAATAGAAAATCTAATGAATTAGGATTTTCATTAAATCTACTTCTTACTTCATAAAAATAGCTGTCTGCTCCATCCCCAGTTTGTGAAAGTAGTTCGCCTTGTTCATAAAGATACTCCCGTACTTGTTCTGGTGTAATGACATTATTTTGGATGTCTTGATAAAATTTTATAATGTGTGGATTACTATCAGCAATAGTAGCTCTCTGCGGCTGTATATTAAATACAACTGTCCCAGAGCCTAAAAAAGGTTCTATCCATCTACCCTCACCATTCCACTCAATAGAAGTTGAAATGAAATTTATTAGCTTTGTTTTTATTCCTTGACACTTTATAGGGGGCACTTTAACATGCTCTATGTTAATTGGTAACATTGTTTAATTATTCCTCCTAATGTATCCTTATATAAAAGGAGGATACATACTATGACTAACTCATCTAATTTTGATTTTATCAATCTATTTTATAACAAAGTTCAAGAAATGAACATCAATTGGGATGTTAAAGGACTGATTGCCAATGAAAACACTGTTTATGCAATCGGAAATGACTCTAAACTATTGGGAAGAATTTTTGAAATAATTTCTGCTCCAGTTATAAAAGCTATAGCAGAAGAACATGGTTACCAAGTAAAAATTCCCGATAAACAAAATACATATCCCGACTTTACACTTTTTAAAAATGAAAGTGATACAAATAAAATTGCTATCGATATTAAAACTACATATAAAGAAGGTAATAAGAAATTAAGTTTTACATTAGGATCTTTTACATCTTTTATTCGTGATAATAAAAAGAATATTGCATATCCTTACAGTGACTATTCTGAACACTTCGTTATTGGGTTTATTTATGAAAGAAATCATACTGCTGAAGAAGGTCAAATCGTAGATTATCAACATTTAAATGAGTTACCAGTGCCATATCAAAATGTGGATTTCTTTGTTCGTAAAAAGGTTGATATTACAGGACAAAAGAAAGGCAGTGGTAACACAGATAATATGGGTTCTATATCTTGTGCAAATGTTCAAGAATTTAAAACATTACAAGGTCCATTCTCTTCATTGTCACAAAACCTTTATTTACACTATTGGAGAAACTACCCTAAAAATACTCAAAAAGATAAAGATTATTTAGATTTAGATGGCTATTTTAGCTCCTTAGAAAAATTAATAGACGATCCTGATGCTACACATAATAAAGAACAGCTAGAAATTTTATTAGAGGAAAGAGAGCCTTATAAAATTTGGAAAGATAATAACAAGCAGTAATTTAAATGGAGTAACGATAATATTCGTTACTCCTAAAAAACCGCACTTACTTATGATACGGTTCCCCCTTCATAATCCTAAAACTTCGATAAATCTGCTCGATCAAGACTAGCTTCATAAGCTGATGTGGTAATGTCATCTTGCCAAAGCATAGCTTTTCGTCTGCGCGTTTTAAAACATCTGCATGCAGGCCGAGGGAGCCGCCGATGATAAAGGCGACTTTGCTTTTGCCGTATGTCATAAGGGCGTCTAAATCGGCAGCCATTTCCTCGCTTGTTTTCATTTTGCCGTCCAATGCAAGGGCAATGACATGGGTGCCGTCTTGGATTTTGGCTAGTATGCGCTCGCCTTCCTTTTTCTTGACGATATCCATTTCGGCATTGCTTAGTTGTTCAGGGGCTTTTTCATCTGGCACCTCGATGATATCTATTTTTGCATAGCTGCTGAGGCGTTTGACGTATTCATCAATACCCATTTTTAAATACTTTTCTTTTAGTTTGCCGACTGATACAATCGATATATTCACACGTTATCCACCTTTACAATTCATTTACAAACATTTTATCCACAAAAGTTATCAACATATCCACAAGCAATTCCTATATATTGTGTAAAGTTATTTACTTGATACAATATATTCTGCTGGCTGTTCACAGTAGCTACATTTTGTGGATAACTTTTTATCCTCGTCGATTTTATCCATAATTGGGAATGCTTTTTGCTCTGCTACAAACATGTCTAAAGCGTGATCTATATGGTTTTCACAGCTATATTTTGTCATTTTTTTATATCTCCTTATTTTCCGAAATTTCCACAAACTTATTCACAATATAGTCTATGTTATCCACAATCCATTGTAACAAAGGAAGAGCCTGTATGGAAGAAGAGCCTTTTTCTCTAGATTCTCTGTGTAAGGTTATTATTCACAATTTTCAAGTTATCCACATAACGATAAAAAAGCGATGGGGATTTTTTAGATTCCTGGACTAACCTAATTTTATAAGACAACATAAAACACCTTCGAATGGGGCATATTGGAAAATATGTACAAATTATTCGGAGGTGTTTTTGCATGGGCAAAAATGTATATTCATCGGAAGTTAAGTGGGCAGTAGTAAAAGAAAAATTAAGTGGTAAGTTAACAACGAAACAAATCATGGAGAAATATGATATTAAAAATAAATCACAGGTTGAGACATGGATGCGTTGGTATAAGAACAATGAGATTTATCGTTTTGATCAACCGATTGGTAAACAATATACTTACGGACATGGACCAGAAGGACAATCGGAAACAGATAAAATAAACCGTAAAATGATGCATTTAGAAATGGAGAACGAAATCTTAAAAAAGTTTATGGCAATCGCAAAGGAGTTGAACGTAAAGTAGTATTGCCAACTGTACAGAAGCTTAGTGAAAAGTATACGGTGACGATGATTCTGAAAGTGTTAAAGATTCCACGTTCTACGTATTATCGCTGGTTAAAAGAAGGAATTAAAGATAAATTAAGTGAAACTGAAATCATACTGATAGAATTATGTAGACGTACAAAATATCGAAATGGGCACAGGAAAATCAAGGCGTTATTGAAGAAGGAATATCATATAGAATTAAATCGAAATACGGTACAAAGCTTGATGCAAAAACATAATCTACAGTGTCGTATTAAACGCAAGCGGAGGTGGAAATCGCAAAGTGGACAAGAAGTAATTGTACCGAATATATTGGCTCGTAATTTTATCGCAGTAAGTCCGAATGAGAAATGGGTAACGGATATTACGTATATTCAATATGGTAGTACTACTCTTTATTTAGCAACTATATTAGACCTTTATAACAATGAAATTATAGCTTATAAGTTATATGACCACCAACAAACACCATTAGTAATGGACGTGTTGAAAGAGGCTTTAAAAGTACGAAATTATCCTAAAGGCGTCATTGTACATTCAGATCAAGGTAGTGTCTATACTTCTTATGCTTATCAAAACCTTATAAAAGAAAGAAATTTAGTAGGAAGTATGTCTCGACGAGGAAACTGTTGGGATAATGCGGTTATTGAGTCATTTCATTCAAACTTAAAAACAGAAGAATTCCAATATACTAAATTTAATTCACTAAATATCGAGGAGGTAAGAGAACGAATTGATGCATATATCAAATATTATAATGAGGAACGAATTCAAGAAAAATTAGGCTACTTAACGCCTATTGAATTTAGTCGTCAAGTAGCCTAAAACAAATAATTCGGTTAACAACAGTATGTTCGGTTAAAAGGAATCTTAAACATACATCGAAGAACGGCTTTACATGGAGTGGCGGGCATGATAGCCTAGTTGGGCAAAGCCAGCTCTATCAAGCTGGCGCTATGGCTCAAGAATTATGCCCGCAGAGGCTCCATGTCAAGCCACTAGAGCATAAATAACATTATTTAATAAAAAGGTGTTTTATGTTTGTCTCAAATCACTAGGGCAGTTCATCCCATCGCTTTTTCTTTATAGTGTGTTACCGTTTGTTAAAGTTAATGTTAATTCCTCTAGCTTGCCTTGACGGTATACCTTTAATGTAAGTTTATCGCCAATTTTTTTATCATTATATAAATGCTTACGTAAATCAATAGCTGTTTCAATTTTTTGCCCATCCATTTCTACGATAACATCATATTGTTGAACACCTGCTTTTGATGCTGGTGAGTTTTTAATAACATCTGTTACAACAACGCCTGTTGTTACTTCTTCAGGTAATTTTAATGTTTGTTGCTGATAGAATGCTGGAACATCTGTTAAATCTGCTAAGGATACACCCATTGTTGGACGTTCCATTTTGCCGTTTTTCTCTAGTTCCTCAATAATTGGAATAGCTGAGTTCACTGGAATGGAGAAACCTAAGCCTTCAACAGAGGATTCAGCAATTTTCATGGAATTGATGCCTACTAATTCTCCAGCTAAGTTAACAAGAGCTCCCCCACTATTACCTGGGTTAATCGCTGCGTCTGTTTGTAAAACTTCTTGCTGCCAATCTTCTGTGCCATCACCATTTAAGTCTACAGGTACGGAACGATCTTTACCTGAAACAACACCTGTTGTCACAGAGCCATAAAAGTCTAAGCCAAGTGGATTTCCGATAGCAATAACCGTTTCACCTTGCTTTAGCACATCAGAGTTACCAAAGGTTGCGACTGTTTTTACATTCTTCGAGTTAATTGAAATTACAGCGAGGTCTGTCCAAACATCAAGACCTACTAATTGAGCTTCTTCTTTTGTGCCATCTGGCATCGTCACCTCTAACTGTTTAGCTCCTTCAATTACATGGTTATTTGTGACGATAAAGGCTTTATCTCCTTCAACTTTATAAATAACACCTGAGCCGCTTCCTGCCTCTTGTGTTGTTGTCGACGGTGGACTCCAAAAGCCTCCGCTTGTTACTTCTTGAATATTTGTTATACCAACAACTGCTGCTGAAGCTTTATCAACTGCTGCTGTAACATCTGATTGTACTTCTGTTGCAACTTGATTAATGGTTGTCTGATTTGCTGTTGAGTTACTGGATGCTGTACCAGGCATTTGATTGACAAGTCCGGGTAATAGCAGCCATACAAGTAAAGCACCGATAATAACCCCGATTAGCCCACTAAAGAAATAGCCTCCTTTGCTGCCGCCACCTTTCTTTTTATGGCGTTTAGCCTGTAATTCCTGCTCCTCTCGCTCTAATCGTTCTTGAAGAGGTGTTTTTGGTATTTCATCTTTCTTTAATAAATCATTGTTTTTATCATCATCTTGAAAATAGCTCATGTGCCTCATCCTTTCATATACTGCTATTTGTTAATTGTTACCCTAATCTTACAATTCAAACATTAAAATTAGATGAAAAACAAATAAAATGGACATAAAAATAGCTGCCCAATGCATTTTTTTAATGCACTGAACAGCTTCAAGTTTTGCCTAAATAGCTGATGCTTAAACCGTGACTAATTTTGTTGGTTCTTCTGCATCTGTATCAAAAAGATGAATATACTCACCTACAATTATGCCACAAGATTGCAAGGTTTGGGAAACACTCATGCGTGCAAGCTCCTTCATATTATTATCCTTACTTAAGTGGGAAAGATAAATATTTGTAGGCTTCTCAAATACAACCTCACTCATTGCAATGGCTGCATCCTCATTCGATACATGTCCTACATCGCTTAAAATGCGGCGTTTAATAGACCATGGATAGCGTCCCATTTGTAGCATGTTGATATCATGATTGCTTTCAAAAACAAAGGAGTCTGCACCACGGATAATCCCCTTCATACGGTCACTAACATAACCTGTATCCGTGATAATAACAAGCTTGCGATTATTTTCATGGAAAGTATAGAACATAGGGTCGGCTGCATCGTGTGATACGGCAAAGGATTCCACAGCTAATGAACCAAAGTGCTTAACAGTATCCATTTCAAATTCAAAGCGCTGTTCTATAGGAATATCCCCTACAAGCCCATCCATAGCCTGCCATGTCTTGGCATTTGCATAAATAGGTACATTATATTTGCGTGCCAATACACCAATACCTTTAATATGATCGCTATGCTCATGTGTAACAAAAATACCGCTAAGCTGCTTCATATTACGGTCGATTTTTGTAAAAAGCTGTTCCATCTTTTTCCCACTAAGACCAGCATCAACGATAAAGGCATGATCATCATTTTCTACATAAATCGAATTGCCTGTACTGCCACTTGCTAAAACACTAAATCGCATTATTCAACTCCCCAGTCGTTGTCTTCTTCAATCTCTTGATTGTCCCCATTAATTTCGATAACTTTCCCTTCAACTGCATTGACAAAATACTCCTCTATTGTGTCATCTGCTAGCTTGACCTGTACTTCCCATGTGGGTACCAATACTTGTGTACGTGTTAATTTCACAAGTGTTGAGTAACCCAACTTCATTTGCGTAATTTGTGACTCTGACTTTAATGTTCCCTTGGCATACAACGTTTGAATAATTTGCAGTGGTGGAATGACACTTTCCTGCTGCTCCATTTCCTCAATATTATCAATCATTGTTTGCTCATACATTATAACTTCATTGTTTGGATTCCATTTTATCTTTAATGATCCATTATAATAAAACATTCGATTATTTGTTTTTTGGAAAAAAATTGCGGTTCGTTCCTCATGATCTATTTTCCATAAGGCATAGGATGCCCCTTCATTTATATTAGCAAGAGCAAAATCTGTAAAGCTCGTATTATCACTTACATTTCGTAGCTTCACAGGCTTTATGAAAATGGCATGAACTTTTGTATTATCATCCAGAATTTCGATTTGTTGATTTGTATCGCTAAATTCAGCTTCTGTGAATTTATGTACTTGCGCTGAAATATAAGAAGCCGATTCGATATTATTTGGTAATGTGCCATACGTAATATTATCATCCTTTAATCGTGCTTCTATTGTTCTTTCACCAGGTACTTCAATGTCTTTCGCTTCATTATAGCGATTTAAGTAAAGCAAATAGAGGGAGATATTTAAAATTAAAAACACAAGGATAAAAATAGATTTTGTTTTACTCCAATCCATTTTTGACACCTCCTAATACTTCAGGCGTCAGCTTTATCCATGTCCCTTTACGAATAACAAACCAACACGGCTCAAATGTAAATATATTTAATTCTTGGTTTTGTGTAATTAAATTATAGCCTCGCACAATTTCATCAATATCCGATAACACAATACTGTTCGAATCTTTAATAAGCTCTATAACTTCTGTACCAGATGGTAGCTCTATAATTTCCTTTTCAAATGGAATATCCATATCTAAAGAAAAGTATGGACGCTTATAGTGGAAGATTCGGCCGTCCCCCCAAATTGTTGTCATTCTTGTAATCACATGGTTACTGTAAACCGGTAAGCCCTGCAAATAAAATTGATAATCGATTTGATTTTTATTGGCTCCAGCTGACACATATCGAAAGTCAGCAGTAAATCCTCCGTGCTCATTAATAAATTCAAAACTATCCTTTATTAATTTGGATGGTTCGACTCTTATACTACTTTCAGCAGCAGGATACACATAATTCAACGATTTCAAGTTTGTATCCAATGTCATTAATGACATCCCATCTGTATACTTTTCAGAGGTTGCACTTTCAACATTTCGTTGCACAATATTGGCATCGGGAAATAGCACATTTTTAAATAGCTCTGGCGTAATATCTTCAATATAGTACGTATATTTGACAGATTCATTTTTAGTATCAGCAAGATAAAGTGATGTATAACTACCTCGCTCTATTTCTTTAAATGCCTCAAATTTTTTAGCAGGCTCAATAATCTCTTGCATAAATTGATTCATATTTGGAATGCTGACATGCGAACGAAATAACGATTGATTATTATTACTAATATAATAAAGTGTTAGCTCTTTATTATCATAATTACTCCAATCAATAATCATACGATTAAAAGTAGTTTCAGGTAAGGTCTTATCTGTAAATTGAAAAATTGTATTAAAGGCTGAGAATGGTACCTCACCTGTAAAAAATATCGTCATACGCTTATCTGCACGGATAATTTCATTGACATAATTTGATGAAAGACTATTGTTAATAGGCACTAAATCAAGAACATTCCAGCCTTTAAATGTTTGCATAATCTCTTTCATCGTCGTGTTAGATACAGTACCTGTAAATTTCTCATCAAAGCGATAAACTGCCTTATATGGACGAATAATATCCTCCATATCCTTTTGAGGTTTAATTAAAATTTCTTTCCCCTCATTTTTTTCAATATATTTATAGTCAGGTGTATAGGTCCAAATTAAAAAGGTTAATACAACGCTTAGCATAACAAGTAGAAATAACACAACAGATTTAACTGGCTCTATATATCTCATTCCCACTCACCTGCCTCACTAAATTCATCTGCATCATATGGTAATGTGAAGAAAATTGTTGTCCCTTGACCTTCCTCACTTTCAGCCCAAATTTTACCGCCATGTGCCTCAATCATTTCCCGCGCAATAGCCAAGCCTAAGCCTGTCCCTCCCATGGAACGGGCACGAGCACGGTCAACACGATAGAAACGATCAAAAATCCGACCTACATTTTCCTTTGGAATCCCCATACCATCATCTGAAATCATAACCTTCAATGTATCTCCTTGTCCTGTAAAACCAAAGCGAATATTGCCACCGTCAGGCGAATACTTAATAGCATTTGAAATAATATTATCAATAACCTGTGTCACCTTATCTGTATCAATATCTACATAAAATGGTGTTTCAGGGAATAGACGTTCAAAATGCACTTTATCGGTTTTAGACATCTCAAAACGATCAATAATGCGATTAAAGAAGGAATTAAATAAGACAATATCCTTATTTAATTCATAATCTGCACTATCCATTCGTGATAATTGCAATAAATCATTAACTAAGCGAATCATACGCTCTGTTTCTGTTTGTGTAACATGTAAAAAAGTAGGTGCGATATTTTCATCTTTCCATGCACCATCTGCCAATGCCTCTAAATAACTACGCATTGTTGTTAATGGTGTTCTTAGCTCATGCGAAACATTCGATACAAATTCGCGACGATCCATTTCTATCTTTTCCTGCTCTGTAATATCATGCAGCACTGTAATAAGACCATTAATAAACCCTGTTTCCTTTTGAATAACAGAGAAATTGGCACGTAAAATATAAGGTGCATCTGCTGTACTAAAATTTAGGTTAACAGCATCATGCATATGGATTAAATCTTCAAAACTATATTCCTGATCAATCCCTAAAACAGAAGCAATGGGACGACCTAATGTAATATCTCTTGAAATATGCAATAATTCCAATGCAGGGTCATTAATTAAAATAATGCGCCCCTTACGATCTGTTGCAATAACGCCATCTGTCATATTAGTCAAAACCGAATCTAGCTTACGTCGCTCAGCCTCTGTTGTAGATTGAGCCTCCTGTAAACGATTTGTTAAATGGTTAAAGGTAATTGCGAGCTGTCCTATTTCATCTGTGCCGTATACTCGTACCTTTCGAGAGTAGTTCCCCTTCGCCATCGCCTGTGCTTGCTTTCGCATATCAGCAATTGGCTGTGTAATTGTACGTGCAACTAAAATACCTAAAAAGACCGTAATTACTAAGGACATAGCTGTACCAGCAAGGAAGATACGATTAATATCATTCATTTGTTCAAAAACCGATTCAATATTCGCCTCAATATAAAGAACACCAATAATTTCATCATCAGGTCCTGCACCAGCTCGAATCGGGTTTGCTAATACCCATACTCGATTCCTTGTTTGATTATCCAATTTAATAATATCAAAGAGTGCTTCTGCTGATATTGCCCGACGTACAAGGTCTGTGTTAGAGCGTTGCCCAATCAAATTTTGATTTTCAGGCTCAGATGTCGCCAATATACGTTGTCTTTCATCAATAACACGAATTTCTAAAATATCGCCATTTGAAACATCCCTTAGCCCTGTAGAAAACTCTGTCACAATGGACTTTAGACTTTCCTCCAGCCTAGGCATGCTTTCATCGCGTTCCTTTAAAATTTCTTCGCGAATACTATATTCCATCAAATCAACACGCTGAAAAATGGAATCTTGGAAGTTGCTCTTTAAATTTTGTTCCAATTGGCGAGCGAAATAGATACCGATAATTTGTAAAGCAAGCAATATTAATAAAATATAAATCAGCACTAATTTAACATGAATGGATTTAAAGAAGCTTACTTTTTGCATGCATTTTACTCCTGTTCAGGATTTCGTAAATAATAACCTACACCACGTCGTGTCACAATCCAAGCTGGATGACTAGGATTATCCTCAATTTTTTCTCGTAAACGGCGAATTGTCACATCAACCGTTCGAACATCACCAAAATAGTCATAGCCCCATACTGTTTGCAATAGATGCTCACGCGTCATTACTTGACCAATATGTTTTCCTAAATAATGTAATAACTCAAACTCTCGATGTGTTAGTTCAATGGCTTCATCACGCTTCATCACCAAATAAGCATCTGGCTGAATAACAAGAGAGCCTACTACAATCTCATTGGATTCTTCCTCTGCTTCCTCTGCTGCAGGAGCCACTACTTGTAAACGACGCATATTTGCCTTTACACGTGCAATTAGCTCACGCGTACTAAAGGGCTTTGTAACATAGTCATCAGCACCCATTTCTAAGCCTAATACTTTATCAATCTCAGAGCCTTTTGCTGTTAACATAATAATAGGGAAGTCGTATTTTTTGCGCACCTCTCTACAAACTTCCATTCCATCACGCTTTGGCAGCATAATATCTAACAGCATTAAATCAGGCTGCTCCTCCTCAACCATCTTTAGTGCCTCATCACCATCATAAGCACAAATTACTTTATAACCTTCTTTTATTAAATTAAATTGCAAAATATCTGCAATTGGTTTCTCATCATCAACAACTAATATTGTTTTATTCATACATTCTCTCCCTTTCGTTTTCTATCTATATTCAATAAGCTGTATTTGTAAATTCACTACCCTTAACTCTATCATGCTTTTAAGTTCTGTGCATTAATCGAAGTGCTATCTCTCTAATACTGTGACATTATAAGCTATATTTCAACAAATATTTCTCGGGAAATAATAGAAAAAGGACAGTCCATTATTTCGGACTGCCCTCTATTCAATATACTTATCGACCTACATAGGATAAAGGATTTTCTAATGAACCATTCTTTTCAATTTCAAAGTGTAAATGTGTACCTGTTGAATAGCCAGTAGAACCCATAATACCAATTACTGAGCCTTTTTCCACTACTTGTCCTACCGAAACATTGATTGAAGATAGATGTCCATAAAGTGTTGTATAGCCATTATTATGATTAATGACAATGCGATTACCATAGCTACCAGATACACCAGCTGCCACAACTACGCCATTATCAGCTGCTAAAATATTGTAGTTGCTTGGACGAGCGATATCAATTCCACGGTGGAATTCTCCCCAGCGCTCACCCATACCACTTGAAACATAGCCTCCAACTGCTGGCCATACAAATTCACCTGTTCCGCGTGAAGAAATGACTTTTGTTCCCACTACTTCAATTTGATCAACTGGCTCTTGAATCACTTTTTCTTCCAATACTGCTTTGGATGTTTGTGTACCATTTTCAGATGTTAATGCATAGATTGTTTCCTTTTTGCCATTAGCACCCTCTTGCTTCACTACTTTTTCACCTTTATACATTGCAGGGTCTTCTTCTACTACTGTTTTAAATGGAATGACATCTGCTACCTTTTTTGCCTTTTTAACCTCAAGTGTTACAAATGGTTTTGCGACTGTTACATTTAATGTTTGTCCAATTTGTAAAACCGTATCAACTGTAAGATCAGGATTTAATGCTAATAGTTCAGCTGTTGTTAAATTATGCTTTTTGGCAACTGATCCTAATACATCACCTGCTTGAATTTGGTAGGATTCTTGCTCAAGATAGCCTGTCATTAAATATTTAACTGCCTGCTCAGGTGTTACAATTTTGGATGGTGCTACCTTTTCTGATAGCCCTGAAACGCCTTGCTTAAAAGAAACATTTAGCAAGCTTGACTCATTAGGTTGTAATTCTGGTACATTATTAGCAGATTGCTGATTTTGCTGTAATTTATCTAATTCTTGCTGCGAAGCATATTGTAGCTTTAGCATGCGAACCACTTTTTCATATGCCTCTGTATCCTTTAAAGAAACTACTGGCTTATGATCTACTAATAATGTAAAAGCGTCAGATTTAACTTCTAAAGACTGCTCAAGCTTTGATAAGGTTTCTGTATCTTTTGTTTCATTTGTAAATACTTGCTCTGGAATTATTTTAACAGCTGAGCTTGCATCAATCGATAATTCTTCAAATTTTTGACTTGCCTCTTGTTCTTTAGATGCAATCATTTGTTGAACAGCTGTTTCATCAGATACAGCACCAATATATTCTTTTCCCACATAAACATGGAAGATTTTATTTAAATTTTCTTTAGCAGGCTCTTTTACAAACCCCATATTAAACGTTAAGCTTGTCATTAGCATTGTAATGATCGACACTTTTTTAAAAGAAGAAAAATTGTCAGTGAATCTATTGCTTTCTTCTTTTTTATGCCAAAACGAATTCATCAATAAAGCCCCTTCCAATTTCACCTTGAGATAGGATGATTTACCCACAAGGAATTTTTGCACCCTTATAATGTACCATAAAGAAAATACTGTTTAAATGATTTCATTCTTTTGTAATATAAATGTATTATTTATTGATGAATTGTTACATAGCAATTTATTACCATAATAGGAGGTGTATTAAAAGTACCTATTGGGCTTTATAAGATACCTTTCCATTAATAAATAGTTGTTACTTCATCATAAAAGTGTTATTTGTCGAAAAAAAACTAAGCCCTTAGTACACTAATCTATTATTTTTTTCACATGAATTTTGCCTTAATACTTCCACTTTTCTAATATTTCGATAAAATATAGAAGAAAGATACTATTGGATTGGAGCGATTAAATTGAGTGATTCACAAACCTCTGGGCATACAACAAAAATGTTGAAGCATCAGAAAAATAACATGCAGAGAATTTTTGCAAGAATTATTATGGTATCACTAGGTGCTATCATTATGGCATTAGGGCTGGAGCTATTTTTAGTACCTAATCAAATTATGGATGGTGGCATCGTGGGTGTTTCGATTATTACAGCACATCTACTAAATTTACCCCTCGGTATTTTCATCTTCATTTTAAACTTACCTTTTATTTATTTAGGCTATAAACAAATCGGTAAAACCTTCGCACTTTCTACAGGACTTGGTATTACCGTACTCTCGGCAGCAACACTTGCTTTACATAGCTTGCATCCATTTACTAAAGATACTCTATTGGCAACAGTTTTTGGAGGTATGATTTTAGGAATTGGTGTTGGTATTGTTATTCGTTATGGCGGTTCATTGGATGGAACTGAAATATTAGCCATTTTATTTAATAGCAAGACACCATTTTCAGTTGGAGAAATTATTATGTTCTTCAATATTGCTATTTTTACTGTTGCTGGATTTATTTTTACTTGGGAGCAAGCGATGTACTCCATTCTCGCATATTATATTGCCTATAAAATGATTGATATTGTTATTCAAGGACTGGAAGAATCAAAATCTGTTTATATTATCAGTGATGAGATTGATGAAATTGGACAAACTATTATGGATCGACTTGGACGTGGTGTCACTTTCCTGCATGGTGAAGGTGCTTATACGGGGAATGATAAAAAGGTTATTTTTACTGTTATTACTCGTTTAGAAGAATCGAAGCTAAAATCAATTGTTGCAGAGATTGACGATAATGCCTTTTTAGCAATTGGTAATATTGCAGAGGTAAAGGGCGGTCGCTTTAAGAAAAAGGATATTCATTAAAAAATGGGTGTACCTTGTATGGCACACCTATTTTTCTATTTCATTATGCTTCCCAAACGTCTACTAATACATTTGTTTGCTCACGAGCAGGTCCAACTGAGAAAGTAGCAATTTGAATACCTGTTAATTCACTAACACGCTCTACATAGCGACGTGCATTTTCAGGCAGCTCTTCTAAAGTTCGGCAGCCTGTAACATCCTCTGACCAGCCTGGAAGCTCCTCATAAATCGGCTCACATTGTTCAATAATATGAAGATTTGCTGGATATTCTGTAATCGTTTCGCCTTTATAGTTATAGGCTGTGCAAATTTTAACAGTGTCTAAGCCAGATAAAACATCAATAGAGTTAAGTGCAAGATGTGTAATACCACTAACACGGCGTGAATGGCGAACAACTACTGTATCAAACCATCCTACACGGCGTGGACGACCTGTTGTTGTACCATATTCTCGACCAACTTCACGAATTTGCTGACCCACTTCATCAAATAATTCTGTTGGGAATGGACCATCACCTACACGAGATGTATAGGCTTTGGATACACCAATAACGTTTGTTACTCGTGATGGACCAACGCCAGCACCAATTGCTACACCACCTGCAACAGGGTTTGAGGATGTAACAAATGGATACGTGCCTTGGTCGACATCAAGTAAAACACCTTGTGCTCCTTCAAATAATACTTTACCGCCCTCATCAAGAATATCATTTAAAATTTTAGATGTATCTGTCACATATTTTGCAATTTCTTGCCCATAGCCGTAGTATTCCTCGAACATTTCCTCGAATGTCATACCTTCAACTTCATAGAATTTCTCAAATAATTTATTTTTAATCGCTAAATTATGACGTAGTTTTTCTTCAAAAATTTCCTTATCAAGTAAATCAGCCATACGGATACCGATACGTGCTACTTTGTCTTGATAGCAAGGCCCAATCCCTTTACAAGTTGTACCGATTTTATTTTCCCCACGACTTTCTTCATCCGCAATATCCTGCTTAATATGGTAAGGCAAAATAACATGTGCACGATTAGAAATACGTAGATTATCTGTGTTAATACCACGCTCTTGTAAGCCTTTAAGCTCCGTAACTAATGATTTTGGATTCACAACTAAACCATTACCGATTACTGAAGTTTTATCTTTATAGAAAATACCTGATGGAATTAAGTGTAATTTATATGTTTCACCGTCAAATTTAATAGTATGCCCTGCATTATCTCCGCCTGCAAAACGCGCAATTGCATCTGCTTTTTGTGATAGGAAATCTGTAATTTTACCTTTTCCTTCATCTCCCCATTGCGTTCCTACAACTACAACTGATGTCATAATCAGCACCTCCGTTAGATACCTGTGTATCTCAATTTTCAAGCCTAAATCATTGTAACAATGATAGAAACACCTCGTCAATAAAAAACAGTTAAAAACACGAACATAAAATCAAAATTTCTGATTCAACGTTCGTGTTTAATAACCATGTGATATAAATATTATCGAGCATTTAGATTAATGGGAAATAATAGAATTCACACATAATACATTAATCACGAGGTGGTGGTGGCGGCATTTGCGACCAGTCCACATTGATGAATTTATTGAATTCCTTTTTAAATGCAAGGGTAACAGTGCCTGTTGGGCCATTACGTTGTTTTGCAATAATAATTTCAATCATATTTTTATTCTCGGATTCTTTATCATAGTAGTCATCACGATATAAAAAGGCAACAATATCAGCATCTTGCTCAATACTTCCTGATTCACGTAAATCACTCATCATTGGCCGTTTATCCTGACGTTGCTCAACGCCACGGGATAGCTGTGATAATGCAATAACAGGAACCTTTAATTCACGTGCTAAGCCTTTTAATGAACGTGAAATCTCAGATACCTCTTGCTGACGGTTTTCCCCTGGCTTACCACTACCTTGAATAAGCTGTAAATAATCGATTAAAATCATACCAAGCCCATGCTCCTGTGCTAAACGTCGACATTTGGCACGAATTTCATTGATACGTACACCTGGTGTATCATCAATAAAAATCCCTGAATTCGATAAACTACCCATTGCCATTGTTAGTTTACCCCAATCTTCTGTAGTTAAAGCACCTGTACGTAAAACTTGGGCATCAATATTTCCTTCTGCACAAAGCATACGCATAACAAGCTGCTCAGCTCCCATCTCTAAAGAAAAGATTGCCACATTTTCACGTGCTTGTACGGCAACACTTTGCGCCACATTCAAGGCAAAGGCTGTTTTCCCTACAGATGGACGCGCTGCTACAATAATTAAGTCATTGCGTTGAAAGCCAGCAGTAATATTATCTAAATCACGGAAGCCTGTTGGTATACCTGTTACTTCTCCCTTCTGTGATTGAAGCTGTTCAATATTATCAAAGGTTTCCACAAGTACATCTTTCACATGCTTAAAGTCGCCCGCATTTTTGCGATTGGCAACCTCCATCATTTTCTTTTCTGCTTCACCTAGTAATGCCTCTACCTCGTCCTCACGTGTGTAGCCATCCTCCACAATTTTAGTAGCTACACGAATTAAGCGACGTAATAGTGCCTTTTCTTCAACGATTTTGGCATAATGGGCAACGTTTGCAGCTGTAGGGACAGCATTGGCGAGCTCTAATAAATAAGATAGCCCGCCAACATCCTCAAGTTCCTTTTTAGCTGATAATTCTTCCGTAACTGTTACAACATCTATCGCCTTTCCTTGGTCGCTCAAGCGTAGCATCGTTTCGAAAATCATTTTATGTGCATTGATATAAAAATCATCTGCTAATAAAATTTCAGATGCTGTAATAAGTGCTTGAGGCTCAAGGAAAATAGCACCGATAACCGATTGCTCCGCCTCGCGGTTATGCGGTGGAACGCGGTCTATCATCGGTTCGCTCATGCATCGTCGCTCCTTATTCTTCTGTTACATGTACTTTTAATGTAGCTGTCACTTCTTGGTGTAGTTTAACAGGAACATTTGTAAAGCCTAGTGCACGAATTCCATCATTTAAAGTCATTTTACGTTTATCAATTTTAATGCCATGTACCTTTTGTAAAGCTTCTGCAATTTGCTTTGTAGATACGGAGCCAAATAAGCGTCCACCTTCACCTGATTTTGCCTTTAGCTCTACTGTTAAAGCTTCTATTTTTGCTTTTAATGCTTGAGCTTCTGCTAATTCAGCCGCCGCATTTTTTTCCGCTAATTTTTTTTGCCCTTCTAATTGGCTTAATGCTTGAGCATTCGCCTCTGCTGCATAGCCATTTTTTATTAAAAAGTTTTGTGCATAGCCATCAGCTACATTTTTAATTTCACCTTTTTTGCCTTTACCTTTAACATCCTTTAAAAATACTACTTTCATTCGTCATAACTCCCTTCAAAGACCTCATTTATAGCTTCTTCTAAATATTTTTTCACACTATCTATGGATTTTTCATCTATTTGGCATGCTGCATTTGTTAAATGTCCACCACCGCCAAGCCTTTCCATAATAAGCTGTACATTTACCTCACCCAATGATCGTGCACTTATGCCAATTTTGCCGTCTGCTCGATGTGCAATCACAAAGGAGGCGCCAACATCCTTCATTGTCAATAGAATATCTGCTGTTTGTGCAATTAGGACTGAATCATATATTTTTGATTCCTCACCTACAGCCACAGCTATTCCCGGTTTTATAAACCGAACAGTTTGCACAATTTTTGAGCGCTCAATATAAGTATCTATATCCTCTTTTAAAAGCCTCTGTACAAGCACGGTATCTGCACCATTTGTACGTAAATATGACGCTGCCTCAAATGTACGTGCGCCTGTACGCAGTGTAAAACTTTTTGTATCAACAATAATCCCTGCTAGCAATGCAGTAGCCTCTAGCATATTAATTTTTGCACGCTTCGGCTGATATTCCAGCAACTCAGTTACAAGCTCAGCCGTAGACGAAGCATATGGCTCCATGTAAACAAGTGTTGGATTTTCAATAAAGTCCTCACTACGGCGATGGTGGTCAATCACAACAACCTTTTCAGCTATTTTCAATAAATGTGCATCAATCACTAAGTCAGGCTTATGTGTATCAACAATAACAAGCAATGACTTTTCGGTCATTTTCCCTGCTGCTTCCTCTGGTGTTAGGAAATGCTCATAGAAATCTGACTTACGCTCAATTTCATCCATTAAACGTGTAACGCTGCCATTTAACTCATCGAAATTAATAATAACATAGCCTTTTACATCGTTCATTTGTGCCATTTTACGTACACCTACAGATGCGCCAATAGAGTCCATATCAGGATTTTTATGTCCCATAATAAACACTTGGTCACTATCCTGAATTAAATCACGTAATGCATGTGAAATAACGCGCGCTCTTACACGTGTACGTTTCTCAACTGGATTTGTTTTCCCACCATAAAATTTAAGCTTACCTGTTGGTTGCTTGATTGCTACTTGGTCGCCCCCGCGCCCTAATACAAGGTCTAGGCTGGACTGTGCCAATTCACCAAGCTCCACCAATGAGGAGGAACCTACACCAACACCTATACTAAGTGTTAAAGATAAATTCTTTTGCGCTGTTTTTTCTCGAATCGTATCTAAAATAGCAAATTTTTTCTTTTCTAATTCTGTTAAAATAGATTCGTTTAATACAGCTAAAAAACGATCGGATGATATTCGTTTGACAAATACACCATGCTCTGCAGCCCATTCATTCACAATTGATGTAACCAATGTATTCGTTAGGCTACGTAGCTGATCATCCATCGCTTGTGTAATTTCATCATAGTTATCAACAAATAGAATAGCAATAACTGTACGGTCTGCATAATATTGCTTTTCTATAGCAACTTGCTCTGTTATATCGAAGAAATACAGTAATCGCTCTTCTCTTTTATAGTACACTCGATATTTACGATCATGTAATGTAATTGTTGCTTCATTTTTTTCTTCAGTTTTCATTAATACATAAATGTCGTCCGATATATCAACAATGCCTTCTCCTACTAATGTTTCCTTCTTTAAAACACCTTGCATATACGGATTCGACCATTCAATTTCATATTGCTCATTCACGAGCAATATTCCGATTGGCATTTCGAGCAATGCCTCTTCTCCGACTTTTTTCATACGGAAAGAAATGGATTCAATATGCTTTTCCGTTTCTAGAAAAACAATTTGCTCCACCTTCCATGCATAGGCCATTAACAGCGTAAAGCCTACCCCATAACCGATACCTATCCCAAAATTCCATATACATAGAAGTGCGAACGTCACAATGCCAAAAATGGAAAGAATAAAAAGCGGATAGCGAATTGGTCGTTTTCTAAAAGTCCCCATTACAATCATCCCCTTATTCTTTAGTCTTCCCCTTTACAAGTGAACGTACGTCAAAGCCTAAGTCAATAATACCTAATAAGATAATAAAGGAGGATAGCGGAATAGCTAATAAGGTAGCCACCCATTTAACCCCATTCGGCATGCCCTTTTTAGCAATAAAGTAATGGATAAAAGATATCCCCTGTAAAATAAGCAACATCCATAAAACATAAGAAACGTTTAAGACAATAATATCTAGTGTAGAGCCAGCCTCTGGGCGCATAAATAAATTAATACATAAAATAATCATGTAATACCATAAAATAGAGCGTGGTAATCGCATATTTTGAAATGGAGCAAATTTTGGAACGTCTACACCAAGTCGTTTTAAAGCTGGTAAATTTAACGTTATAATAAGAAACGCCACAAAAAATGCTGAAATTGTAATTGTTGCTGGCATTGTTAATTCAATTGTATTAAACATGGCTTCTAATTGTTCAGGTGTAATAGCTACTTGACCTGTAACATTTTTAGCAAATTCATTCGATTGCTCGTAATTTTCACGAACCATCTCTAAGCTCATGCTAATAAAATCAATACCGGCAATTTTGACATATGCCATATAAATAATTGCCATAGAAATTAAATTAGCGATTCCTGTTGATAAAAATAAATAAAGCTTACTTTTCTTTTGATAAATTGCGCTCCCCATTACAATACCTACTAGCCCTAACATAAAGGCAAATGGCAACATCGTAATGCCACTTGTAATCGTTGTTAAAATACAGCCTACTACTGCTACAAGTATTGATGCGGAACGCTTGTAATTTGCGCTATACCAAGCAATTGGTAGTGGAGCAAACAATAAAGCTACTATAAAGATAAATGGTACATATGCAGAAATAAGCATTAAAATTGTAAAAATTGCAACCATCATTGAGCCTTGTACAAGCGCTTTTGTTTGATTATTCGGCATTGAAAACCTTCCTTTTTTCAGTCAAACTTACTACCCTTTATTGTACCATTTTTTATAGCATTGAACAAAACACACTTAGCTTATGAAAAGTAGCTTAAATAATAATAAAAAAACCAGCATACTCCGATAAAAATATCGTCATATGCTGGTATTTAAAGTTGATGTAAGGTCATTACCTTAGCGTCATCAATCTTATTTATCTTCTGCTACGAATGGAAGTAATCCCATGATACGAGATACTTTAATAGCTGAAGTTAATTTACGTTGGTACTTAGCGCTAGTGCCAGTTACGCGACGTGGTAAAATTTTACCGCGCTCAGAGATGAATTTTTTTAATAAATCCACATCTTTATAGTCGATATGCGTAATGTTATTAGCAGTGAAGTAGCAAACTTTACGGCGTTTGCGGCCTCCGCGACGTGGTGCCATAGTGTGTCTCCTCCTTATCTTTTTTTATGATTTAGAAGTATTAGAATGGAAGATCATCCTCAGATACTTCGATTGGCCCTTTGCTATTCGCAAATGGGTCCTCATCTACACGTGTATAATTTTGCTGATTCATTGGTGGTTGATTTTGTTGATACGTATCGCCGCCATAAGAACCTTGTCCTGGCATAGCACCACCAAATTGTTGTTGTGGTTGACCACCACCGTATGGTGATTGGTTATTACCGTAAGTTTGTCCAGCACCGTATTGAGGAGCAGGCGCACCACCACTATTGCGGGGTTCTAAAAACTGTACGCTATCCGCTACAACATCTGTTGTGTATACTCGTTTACCGTCCTGTCCTTCATAGCTGCCTGTTTGGATACGACCTTCAACTCCAATCAAACTTCCTTTTCGCATAAAGTTCGCTAGGCTTTCAGCCTGTTTTCGCCATGCAACACAACTAATGAAATCAGCTTCACGCTCACCCTGTTGGTTTGAGAATGTACGATTGACAGCAACTGTAAATCTTGTAGACGCAATTCCATTTGGTGTATAACGTAGCTCAGGGTCTTTTGTTAGTCTTCCAACTAATACGACACGGTTTATCATCAGAATACAACCTCCTTTTCAGCGTTTTGTTAAAAAATAAATAATTAAGCTTCTTCACGAACTGCAATGTGGCGAATGATGTCTTCGCTGATGTTAGCAAGACGTGTATACTCGTTAATTGCTTCTGAAGGAGCGTTTACTTTTACGATTTGGTAGTAACCTTCGCGGAAGTCTTGAATTTCATAAGCTAGGCGACGTTTGCCCCACTCTTTCGCTTCGATGACTTCTGCACCGTTAGAAGTTAAGATTTCGTTGAAACGTTCAACTAAAGCTTTCTTCGCTTCGTCTTCAATGTTTGGACGTACGATGTACATTAATTCATATTTTCTCATCTGTTTACACCTCCTTATGGACTTAGGCTCTCCTATTAATAAGGGAGCAAGGAGCAAGTAATTAATTATTACTCACATCAATGAATTGTAACATATAGATAGTAGTCTTTCAAGTCGCAAAGTAATAATTCATTTTATATAATGGATAGAAGAAAGGAGAGCATTTATGCTACCAGACAGAGAACCGATTATTATTGAAGTCAATTTAAAAAAATTAATGATGGATAATATTGTGGTAACAGTTGGGCTTGTACTATTATTTACAGCTATTCAATACATTTGCTTGAAGGATTTTTATTTTTCTATTTGGGCGATGATTGGTGGTATAGCATTATTCGCTATTTTATATATTGTTTTTATTGTTCTGCATGAAGCGTTTCATTTAATCGGCTTTATGATTTTTGGGAAGGTGCCTTATAAATCTTTAAACTATGGTATAAATTTAAAGCTTGGTATTGCCTATGCAACAACTAATCAGCCGCTCCCTAATCATGCTATGAAAAAGGCTTTATTATTACCATTTTGGACAACTGGTGTCCTACCAACTATCATTGGGTTTTATTGTAACAGCACCGTTTTAATATTGGTTGGCGCCTTTTTAATAGCAGGAGCTGTAGGTGATTTTGCTATGTATAAAGAATTACGTAAATATCCGAAAGATGCGCTTATACAGGATGACCCACATTTGCCAAAGCTATATGTATATCTTCCTTAGCCAAAAATAGGCTGTTAGAAAAGCAGTTCTTCCCTTAACAGCCTATTTTTCCTTACGGTGTTAAAAATCCATGCTGTGCTGCTGTATATAAATTGCGCCAAATGCGATTAATCGTAGCTGTTTCGGTAATAGCGTCCATTCCTAAGCTACGTACTAAATTATTTGCGATCTCCACACAAGCTGCAGCAATCTTCTTAGTCATTTGTGTAAACTGCAATAGTTCTTCCTCTGTTAATTGACTACCTTGCTGATGCTTTTGCCAGTATGTCGATAGCATTGTATAGAACTGCTCTTCATATTGTTTAAAATGCTTCTGCTGCTGTATCACTAAAAATTGTAATGCACCAATACGTTCAATTCGGCTAGCATCATGCTGTCGTTGCTTTATTAAATGAAGTGATTCCTCTAAGAAATTTTCTGTTATACCTAAGCAAACACTTAAAAAAGATGCCTCTGCAAAAGTAGCAAATGGAAAACTATGTACTAAATTACCATAATTATTTTTAATCGTTCCTAATTGGAAGGTTGCCTCATGTGGCACCCATATATGGTTAACACGAATTGTATGGCTTGCTGTAGCCTTTAGCCCCATTGCACGCCAATCATTTAAAACCTCAACATGCTGACGATCCATTGAACAGCTAATAATATTCTCTGTTTTCACACCATCCTGCTCGACAACGCAATTCATTGTAAAGGTTGTGGCATAATCAGCACCACTGCAATATTTCCACTGTCCTGTTACATAGTAGCCGTTATCTGCTTTAACAGCGATACCCGTTGGATAACCACTACCTGCTATTACAGCATTTTTAGGTGTATAGATGTTTTCACAAATATCTTTGTTGAATGCTGGAATAAATGCATTGCCGCCTGTACCAATTGTAATAAGCCAGCCAAAATTACCGTCAAGCGCAGACATTTGCTGAAATATCTTGATACCCTCTAGTAAGTCTAAATCTTTACCGCCTAACTCTTTTGCTGTAAATATTTTAAACAATTGCTGCTCATAAATAAAATCTAATACATCCTGTGGTAGCTTTCCTAGCTGCTCAAATTCTAATCCACGTTCCTTTATTTGCACTGCATCCATTCCTTAACCGCCTCCACACTATACTATAAATAAAAATCCGCATAGCTACTGTAGGAAGAGTACGAAAGCTAGTAGATAACATATATCACTAATATACCTCGTGTCTTACCTGCAGAAAGCAACGCGAATTTTTATAATGCTTAAATTTAAAATAATAGGCTTTTTAAGTTGTTTTATACCGTTTATACATTAAAGCGGAATAGCATAATATCGCCATCTTGAACTTCGTAATCTTTCCCTTCAAGACGTACTTTCCCTGCCTCTTTTGCTGCTGCCTGAGAGCCTGCCTCTAACAAATCATCAAATGAAACTGTTTCAGCGCGAATAAAGCCACGCTCGAAGTCTGTATGAATAATCCCCGCACATTGTGGTGCCTTCATTCCTTTACGGAACGTCCATGCACGCACCTCCTGCACCCCTGCTGTGAAGTATGTGGCTAAGCCTAATAAATCATAAGATGTACGAATTAATTGATCTAAACCTGATTCTTTAATACCTAGTTCCTCTAAGAACATCGCTTTTTCTTCATCGTCAAGCTCAGAAATCTCTTCTTCGATTTTTGCACAAATTGTAATCACTTGGGCACCTTCAGCAGTTGCATATTCACGCACCTGTTGAACATACTCATTGCTATCAGCATCTGCTACCTCATCCTCAGAAACATTTGCTACATATAGCATTGGTTTAATTGTTAGTAAATGAAGACCTTTAATAACCTTTAGTTCATCTTCTGATAATTCGGCAGCACGTGCTGGACGACCATTTTCTAATTGCTCTTTAATTTTTAGCAACACTGGCTCTTCAGCCATCGCTTCTTTATCTTTTTGCTTTGCCATTTTGCTAACACGTTGTAAGCGTTTATCTACGGATTCTAAGTCTGCAAGTGCAAGCTCTAAATTAATAACCTCAATATCATCAATTGGATTCACTGCACCTGATACGTGTGTAATATTTTCATCTTCAAAGCAACGTACAACCTGACAAATTGCATCTACTTCACGAATATGGGCTAGAAATTTATTGCCTAATCCTTCACCTTGAGAAGCACCTTTTACGATTCCTGCGATATCTGTAAATTCAAATGCAGTTGGTACAGTTTTTTTCGGTACAACTAATTCTGTTAATTTATCTAAGCGTGCATCTGGTACTTCAACAATGCCAACATTTGGATCAATCGTTGCGAATGGGTAATTTGCAGCCAATGCGCCCGCTTTTGTAATTGCGTTAAATAATGTTGATTTTCCAACGTTAGGTAAACCAACGATTCCAGCTGTTAATGCCATGAATGGACACAACCTTTCTACTAATCGGTTTCAATTTTCTCTTCTATAACCTTATCTATTATATTGATTCGCTTCTAAAAAGTCTAATATGCCTAATATTAAGCTTCGCTAGCAGATAGCAATACCTTTTTCAGCTTTTTCTCAAATTCACGGCGTGGAATCATTACACTATGCTGACAGCCCTCACATTTAATACGCACATCTGCCCCCATCCGAATGATTTTCCATCTATTTGTGCCACATGGATGTTGTTTTTTCATTTCAACAATATCATTTAAGCCAAATTTTTTTGCTTCCATATTAGTTACTTCCCCCTATTCTTTACCAAAGAACATCACTTTTGGATAAGCCATTGGAATATGATTTTCTTCAAAAAGCTTTGTAATATCACGTCGAATAATACGTGCAATACCATATTGTTGCTGTGGTAAAGTTTCTACAGAAATACGGATAGTTACTTCTTTTCCTTTTACATTTTGTACACCTAAAAATACTGGTACCCCTACAAGCTCTTTATGGTTATCTGGCAATGTTTTTAAGTAATTTTGAATAATACTCTCAGCCTTATCAAAATCTGCATCAGTCATTATTTCTAAGTCTATAAATATTTTAGAGTTGTTTATCGAATAGTTAACTACTTCTCCAATTGCACCATTTGGGATAATAAACTGTTCTCCTGTTACACCATTAATCTTTGTTGTTCGTAAGCCTATTTCTGTAACTGTTCCTTCTGCCGCATTAATCTTTATATAATCACCTACACCAAATTGGTCTTCAAAAATAATAAAAAATCCTGTAATAACATCTTTTACTAAGCTTTGAGCACCAAAACCTATTGCTAAACCAACAATCCCAGCACCAGCTAATAGCCCAGCAACTTTAATTTCTAATGAAGAAAGAATACCAATAATCGCTGAGAAATAAACAGCATAGGAAATGACACTTTGCAACAATCTTGCAATTGTACGCTGACGACGCTCTGAATGGTTTAATGGTGAACGCATACGCATTAAAAATACTTTATTAATAAACTTTTTCCCTAATCTTACAGCTAGCCATGATATTAATAAAATTATAATAATTTCAATGGATGCATCAATAACCTTTTCCCATAATGCCTGAGATGTTAGCTTATCCCAGTATCTATCCACTAATTTCTTACTCTCTTCCATTATTACCACCTCTTGAATAACATGTTAAAAATTTGTGTATACTGCATAAAAATTAAGCACTTCTAAAATTAATAAGAAAGTGAGTTTTTTTATGAATACTATACCAAATTTATTATTACCTTATTCCCTTCATCATGAAAGCAAAAATGCTGTTTGGCAATTAAGCACATTATTTTTAGAGCATATACCATTCCAACATGAACGATTAATTTTTTGTTGTATTGGCAGTGATCGCTGTACAGGTGATACACTTGGACCATTAACAGGCAGCTTCCTAAAAAAGTCTGTTAGCTTTCCGTATGAAGTTATAGGGTCTTTAGATAACCCACTACATGCTTTAAATTTAGGTACTACTATGCAACAGCTACACAATCATACTACAAAACCATTCATTATTGCGATTGATGCCTGTCTTGGCAGTGAAGAGAACGTTGGACATATTTCAGTACAAAGTGGACCAATTTTCCCTGGAAAGGCAGTAAAAAAAGAATTACCTCCAATTGGTGACATTTCTGTAAAAGGAATCGTCAATATTGGAGGCTTTATGGAGATGCTTGTGTTACAAAATACAAGACTTCATATTTCTTATGCAATGGCTGAAAAGCTGGCAAGAGCTTTATTATTAGCTGCTCATCGGTATTCATTGAAAAATGTAGAAGACAGCGACCATGATTCCAACAACGATAATACCCGGCAGGAGGTTAGCAGCCTTGATCTTCGTTAAGCCTGCTATATTTAACCCAATAGCCATAATCATTACACCACCTACAGCTGTCATTTCTGTAATAAACATTTGTAAGGCAGCATCAGGAATAAATACACTAATAACACCTGCAAACAATGCTATAAGCCCTTGATAAACTAAAACTGGTACTGCGGATAGTAGTACACCTATGCCTAATGTAGAGGCTAAAATAATGGAAGTAAATCCATCTATTAAGCCTTTTGTAATTAGTACATTGTGATCATTACGAAGACCACTATCGAGTGCACCGATAATGGCCATCGAACCTACTACAAATATTAATGAGGCTGTTACAAAGCCTTCTGCTATACTAATTTGATTTTGTGTATTGCGTTTTGTACTACGAAATAATGATTCTACCCATTTACCAAGACGATTCATTTGCCGATCTAAATCTAACCATTCACCTACTACTGTACCTACCACTAAACTTACTACTAGTATAATAAAATTATCGCTTTCAAAGCCCATTTTTATTCCTAATAATGCTACCGCTAAACCAATAATGGACAAGACAGTAGACTTCATTGATTCAGGAATATTTTTGAAAATGCGCCCTATTAATGCACCTACTACAATTAGTCCTGCATTAATTAATGCTCCCAGTAATACCACTCTAAAGCCTTCCTTCTCTCTAAAAAATAGAGAGCGCCTGCTTGCTTGGCGCTCTAATGAAATTATAAAAATAGTTATTCTTGTTCCTGTAAATTTAATATTTCCAAAATACGCTCTAAATCATCTTCAGAGTAAAATTCAATTTCAATTTTCCCTTTATTATTTGTTTTTTTGATTTGAACATTTGTTCCAAAGTAATCACGTAATTGTGTTTCTTTAGCAGCAACAAAAATATCCTTTTTCTTTGGTGGAATTGTTTCACGTGAAACTTCTTCGTTTAAGTTTTGCACTAACATTTCCACTTGACGTACATTTAAACCTTGTTGAATAACTTTATTCGCTACTTCTGATATTCTTCTTTTATTTTTTAAGCCAAGTAATGCACGTCCTTGTCCCATTGACAATATGCCCTCATTTAACATTTGACGCACATCTTGTGGCAAGGCAAGTAGGCGAACATGATTCGCTATATGTGGTCTACTTTTACCTAAGCGTTTTGAAAGCTCTTCCTGTGTTAAATGCAAGTTTTCCATTAAGCTTTGGTAGGCTTCAGCTTCTTCAATAACTGTTAAATCTTCGCGTTGAAGGTTTTCTAAAATGGCTAGCTCCATCATTTGTGCGTCTGATAGCTCTTTAATAATGGCTGGGATAACTTCTAATCCAGCTATTATGCATGCCCGATAGCGACGTTCACCAGCAACAATTTCAAACTTACGTGCCTTTTTTCTTACTGCAATAGGCTGTAAAATACCATGTTCCTTAATGGAATCTGCTAACTCCTGTAAAGTTTCCTCGTCGAAATTTTTTCGAGGCTGAAATGGGTTTGCAACAATACAATCTAATTGGATTTCTTCCACTTGCCCACTTTGTTCTAAAGACTCTCCCGGAAATAGTGCACCAATACCTTTCCCTAAACCTTTAGCCATTTTTAATCACTTCCCTCGCCATCTCCAAATAAACCTCTGCACCTCTAGATTTTGCATCATAAGTGATAATTGGTTGTCCATGACTTGGTGCTTCACTTAAGCGCACATTACGAGGAATTATTGTTTTATATACTTTATCTTGGAAATATTTTTTTACTTCATCAATAACCTGTAAGCCTAAATTTGTCCGCGCATCCAGCATTGTGAGTAACACACCATCAATATATAGCTGCTGATTCAAATGCTTTTGGACAAGACGAACTGTCGATAACAATTGACTTAACCCCTCCAACGCATAATATTCACATTGTACAGGGATAATTAACGCATCTGAAGCTGTTAAAGCATTGATTGTTAGTAGTCCTAAGGACGGTGGACAATCAATAATAATATAATCAAAATCTTCTTTTACATTTTGGAGTGCATGTTTTAACCGCACTTCTCTGGAAATTGTAGAAACCAATTCAATTTCAGCCCCTGCAAGCGAGATCGTTGCTGGCACGATTGATAAATTTCCTACATTTGTTTTTTGAATGACATTTTCAACATCTTCATCATCAATCAGCACATCATAAATACATCCCTGGATTTCTCCTTTATCGATACCAAGCCCACTTGTTGTATTTCCCTGTGGATCAGTATCGATCAATAGCACTTTTTTACCTAAGTATGCTAGGCAAGCGCTTAAATTGACTGAAGTTGTTGTTTTACCTACGCCACCCTTTTGATTGGCGATTGCTATAATTCTACCCATTTAAAAGCACCTGCTTTCATCTATCAAAGTTTGCTTTGACAAATCATTTGTAAAATCACTGTTTAATCCGCTCTCTATCTCTCATTCTATCAAAAAAATAGAAAAGAGTTGTATAAAATATTAAGAATATATGCAAAAAAAGACATCTCCATTAACTTTCTGAGATGTCTTTTTTATTTTTGTAACGCTCAAGACTTTCAATTATTTTTTTACAATAATTTATTACAGTTTTTTCTTTTTAGGTATCTTTACTGTAATTTGATAGTATTCTTCTGTATCTTCTTCTTCTGTTTTTACTGTAATACCGCTTTTCGTGACCATTGTTACTGATTGTTTAATCGTATTTAAAGCAATTCGTACATCCTTACTAATAGCCTTACGCTTTGGCTTTGCTTTCTTTGGTGTTTCTTCCTGCTCATCTGTTTCTGGGTGTAATATCGCTTGAATTTGCTCCTCTAGTTGACGAACATTCCAATCATTATCAATCGTTTGTTGTAAAATTTCTAGCTGTAATGGTTGGTCTTTAATAGCGATTAATGCACGTGCATGTCGTTCAGAGATTTTACGCTTTAAAATGGCTTGTTGCACTTCATCAGGCAGCCTCAATAATCGTAATTTATTGGCTACAGTGGATTGTCCTTTTCCAAGTCGTTGGGCTAGAGCTTCCTGTGTTAACTCATGAAGCTCTAATAGTTTTTGATAGGCTACAGCTTCTTCAATTGCTGTTAACTCCTCACGCTGTAAGTTTTCGATTAATGCTATAGAAGCTGTTTCTTTATCCGTTAAATTACGTACAATAGCAGGAACCTCTGTCCATTGTAATTTTTTCATCGCTCGATAACGACGCTCACCAGCAATGATTTCATATTGATGTTCTGATGTTTTACGTACAACAATTGGCTGAATCACACCATGTGTATGGATGGTTCTTGATAATTCTTCAATTTTCTCATCATCAAAAATAGTACGTGGCTGAAAACGGTTAGGTACTATTTGATCAATAGGCAATTTTATAACTTCTTCTGCTGCATGAGCCGCCTCTGCTTGTTCTACTTCATTTTTCACAATAGGCTCTGTTTTACTTCCGCCTCCAAAAAAACGTGAAAAAGGACTTTTCATCCAAGTGGCACCACCTTTAAGTAACTATCTTGCTCTGTGTCATTCTATTATTATTTATTATATTTCTTAAAATGTATATAGTTCATAGATGTCTTTTGCGTGAACCATCCATAACTAGTATGTATGCTCAAAATAGAAAAAATATTTTCTACTTTGAGAAGTTTCACATGAAACACTAATTATTGAATTGGTGTTTTATTTGGTACACCTGGCTTACGCGGGTATTTTTTAGGCGTTCCTTTTATTTTATCAAATATATATAAAATGCGGTCACTTTCTTCAACAGGTAGCTTAAAAGAATATTCTTCTTTCATTTGAGCACCGAGTGTTGTTAAAGCTTTTTTCGCATCCTTTAGTTCTTCAGCACCTGCCGCAGCCTTTAACGCTACAAAATAGCCACCTTGTTTTGCTAATGGTACACAAAGCTCTGCTAAAACAGATAAACGAGCTACTGCACGTGCCGTTACCACATCAAATTGTTCACGATACTTAGTATTTTGACCAAATTCTTCTGCTCTCGCATGTACAAAATTCATATTTTCTAATTGTAATGTATCGCTAAGATGATTTAAAAATGTAATTCTTTTATTTAAAGAGTCTACGATTGTGATATGTAAATGTGGGAAGCAGATTTTAATAGGAATACTAGGGAAGCCAGCTCCTGCTCCAACATCACATACTGTTACTACCTTTGAAAAATCAAAATAAAATGAGGCACTAATCGAGTCAAAGAAATGCTTTAAATAAACACCCTCTAAATCTGTAATAGCCGTTAAGTTCATTTTTTCATTCCACTCAACAAGCAATTCAAAGTATTTTTTAAATTGCGCTATCTGCTGTTCAGAAAGCTCTATGCCTTTTTCCTTTAGCGCCTCCATAAATTGTTGTTCATTCATGTAAAATCTCCTTTGTCGCTATGGCAATACCCTAAAAATAGGAAGCGGGCACAATCCTATGCCCGCCTCTTATTCACTTTACCATTATTAGCTGCTCACTCGTGCAATTTTGCCTTGTTCAATATATACAAGAAGAATTGAAATATCTGCTGGATTTACACCTGAAATACGAGAGGCTTGCGCAATGGAAAGCGGTGTAACCTGCTTTAATTTTTGACGTGCTTCTGTTGCTAAGCCTGAGATAGCGTCATAATCAATATTTTCAGGGATTTTTTTATTTTCCATTTTATGCAGCTTTTCTACTTGTTGTAGTGCTTTTTCGATATAGCCTTCATATTTAAGCTGAATTTCGATTTGTTCCTTCACTTCTTCTGTTAATTCGCTATCTGTAGGAATTAATGAAGAAACCAGCTCATAGTGCATTTCTGGGCGTTTTAATAAATCTGCACCACGTATACCATCTTTTAACTCACTACCACCGACAGAACGAATTGCAGCCTGTGTCGCTTCGTTTGGCTTAATAATCACCTCACGAAGACGCGCAATTTCATTGTCAATCAATTGCTTTTTCTCAGTGAATTTTGCATAGCGCTCTTCTGAAATCATGCCCATTTTATAGCCTAGCTCCATTAAACGTAAATCAGCGTTATCATGACGTAGCAGTAAACGATACTCTGCACGAGATGTTAATAAACGATATGGCTCATTTGTCCCTTTTGTCACAAGGTCATCAATCAACACACCAATATAGGCATCAGAGCGGCTTAAAATTAACTCATCTTTATCAAGTACGTTAGCAGCAGCGTTCATTCCTGCCATTAAACCTTGTGCAGCCGCTTCCTCATAGCCAGATGTACCGTTAATTTGACCCGCTGTGTACAATCCTTTAATACGCTTTGTTTCAAGCGTTGGCCATAATTGCGTTGGCACAATTGAATCATATTCAATCGCATAACCTGCACGCATCATTTCTGCATTTTCTAAGCCTGGAATGGATTTTAATAAACGTGCTTGCACATGCTCTGGCAGGCTTGTTGATAAACCTTGAACATAAACCTCACGCGTATTACGTCCTTCTGGCTCCAAGAAAATTTGATGTCGCGGCTTATCGTTAAAGCGCACAACTTTATCTTCAATAGACGGGCAATAACGTGGACCTGTCCCTTTAATCATTCCTGAATACATCGGTGAAAGATGTAAATTTGCTTCAATAACTTCATGTGTTTCAGCGCTTGTATACGTTAACCAGCAAGGTAGCTGATCCATAATAAATTCAGTTGTTTCAAAACTAAATGCACGTGGAACATCATCACCTGGTTGGATTTCTGTTTTATCATAGTCAATTGTACGATTATTTACTCGTGGTGGTGTACCTGTTTTAAAACGAACAAGATCAAACCCAAGCTCTTTTAAATTATCCGCTAAACGAATAGAAGGTTGTTGGTTATTAGGACCACTTGAATATTTAACATCACCAATAATAATTTCACCACGAAGGAATGTCCCCGTTGTTACAACCACTGTTTTAGCACGATAAACAGCACCAATTTGTGTAATAACGCCTTTTACTTCTCCATCCTCAACAATTAACTCTTCCACCATTCCTTGATGGATTGTTAGGTTTTCCGTTTCCTCCAACACGCGTTTCATCTCTTGTTGATATAAAACTTTGTCTGCTTGCGCGCGCAATGCACGTACAGCTGGGCCTTTCCCTGTATTCAACATTCGCATTTGAATATGCGTTTTATCTATCACTTTCCCCATGACGCCTCCTAAAGCGTCAATTTCACGTACGACAATTCCTTTGGCAGGACCACCAATGGATGGATTGCATGGCATAAATGCAATCATGTCTAAATTAATCGTTAACATCAATGTATTAGCACCCATTTTAGCCGCAGCATGTGCAGCTTCTGAACCTGCATGGCCTGCGCCAATGACAATAACATCAAACGTGCCTGCCTCATATTTTGTTGGCATGCTCGTATCTTCCTTTCTGTAATAAGATTATTTTCCTAAACAGAACTGTGAAAATAGTTGGTTAATAAGACTTTCTTGTACAGTGTCGCCAATAATTTCGCCAAGTATTTCCCATGTTCTTGTTACATCAATTTGTACCATATCAACTGGTACGCCAGCTTGTGCAGCCGCTATTGCATCCTCAACCGTTGCTTGGGCTTGGTGCAATAGTGCAATATGTCTAGCATTTGAAACATATGTTAAATCGCCCGCTTCGATTTGTCCCTCAAAAAATAGCGCAGCAATGGCTTCCTCTAGCTCTGCAATGCCTTCCTCCTGTAACAGAGAGGTTGTGACAATGCGATGCTCACCAGCCAACTCTTTGACACGAGCTAAATCAATTTTTTGCGGTAAATCTGTTTTATTGACAATAACGATGTAATCCATCGCTTCAATTGTTTCGAATAGACGCTCATCTTCAGCCGTTAATTCATCTGCATAGTTTACAACAAATAAAATTAAATCTGCTCCACGCAGTGCCTCTCTTGAACGTTCTACACCAATTCGTTCCACAATATCTTCCGTTTCTCGAATACCTGCTGTATCCACTAAACGAAGTGGAACTCCACGTACATTCACGTACTCTTCTATAATATCACGAGTAGTACCGGCAATATCTGTCACTATGGCCTTATTTTCTTGTACTAAGCTATTGAGCAAAGAAGATTTCCCTACATTTGGGCGACCTAAAATAACTGTTGAAAGACCCTCGCGTAATATTTTTCCTTGAGAAGATGTTTGTAGAAGTTTACGAATTTCATCTCGTACCCATGTACATTTTTCAACTAGGACAGGTACTGTCATTTCTTCTACATCATCATACTCTGGATAATCTATATTAACCTCTACTTGCGCTAATGTCTGTAGTAAAGCTTGGCGCAAGTCACCAATAAGTCGCGATAACTTTCCATCCATTTGTCCTAAAGCAACATTCATTGCTCGATCTGTCTTAGCCCTAATTAAATCCATAACCGCTTCAGCCTGTGATAAATCAATACGTCCATTTAAAAATGCGCGTTTCGTAAATTCACCAGGCTCCGCTAGTCTTGCACCATTTGTTAACGCTAGCTTTAAGACGCGATTTACTGACACAAGCCCCCCATGGCAATTAATTTCAACAACATCTTCACGTGTAAATGTTTTTGGACCACGCATCAATGACAGCATGACTTCCTCTACTACCTCATTTGTTGTAGGATCGACTAAATGTCCATAATGAATGGTGTGCGAATCCTTCGTTGTTAAACTTTTCCCACCTGGTGATTTGAATATTTTATCTGCAATTGCCACTGCTTCGTCGCCACTTAAGCGAACAATAGCGATGGCACCTTCACCCATTGGTGTGGATATCGCAGCAATTGTATCGAACTCCATTTAATGACCTCCTCAATGTTATCCACATGTGGATAATCGAAACCGACCAATACTTACTAACACCTTAGACTAACATATTTTCAACAAAATCTAAAGTAAGGATCATTACCAAATGTGGATAAAATACAAGCTTTTTATCATCTACTATTTTCGACAAAAAACGCTGATGCTCAAATTAAGCTGAAAAAAGGTCATTTTATCACGAAGATAAAATGACCTTTGCCTGTATGTGATGTGTTTAATGATTTTTGACAGGTTCAATCACTAAATAGCGATTAGGCTCTGTGCCCTCTGAATATGTTTCAATATCTAGACGATTGGCTAGCTGGTTATGAATAATCTTTCTTTCGTATGATGGCATCGGTTCAAAGGCTACTCGCTGATTTAAACGCAATGCTTTGTCCGCCATTCGATCCGCCAGCAATTCCAATGCTGCTTGACGACGTTCACGATAGTTTTCTACATCTAATTTCACCATTAAGAACTGCTTAGCACTTTTATTTAACACGAGTTGTGTCAATTGCTGTAAGGCATTTAATGTTTGGCCACGTTTTCCTATAAGCAGTGCAGCTTTCTCACTTTTTAGCTGAAATAAGACATATTTCCCTTCACGTGTTGTCGTAATTTCAAGATCATGAATAGTCAATTGCTCAGCAATATTTACTAAATAAGCTTTTGCTTCTTCAATTGGACTGACTAATTCTTCTTCCTCATGTTGTTCTTTTACAATTTGTTGAACAGCTTCGATTTCACTTGGTTGCTCAGAAACTTGTGAACTTATTGTTTCAACATCATCTACTACTGCTAGTTGCTCGTCAAATTGAGTCGTTATTTGCGGTTCAGCCTTGTCACTTTCAATTATCGCAACCTGAACTTCTTTCACTGTTACACGAACTTCTGCAGAACGTGCACCAAAACCTAAAAATCCTTTTTTACCTTCTTGTAAAACTTCAACTTCCACTTGTTCACGGGTTTTGCCAAGTTTCTGTAACGCTAATGAGATCGCTTCTTGTGTTGTTGCGCCTATTTGCGTAAGTTGTTTCACTTTTTAGCCCCTCCATTTTGAGCAGGTTGTGTTTTATCTTTATTCCAAGGTTTGTAAATAAACAGGTTTTGAACAATCGAAATAATGTTCCCGATTACCCAATATAATGATAATGCTGCTGGTAAAGCCATACCAAAAGCAATAATCATGAATGGCATAATATACATCATGATTTTCATTTGAGGGTTATCCATTGCTGGTCCTGTACGTAATACAATAAATTGCATTAAGCCCGCAATAATTGCTAGTGCTGGTGCAGGATCTGCTAGTGGGAAGATAAAGAAATTCCCTAAATCAAATGTAGATGTAGCATTCATACGGCTAATTGCGTGATAGAAGCCAATTAATATTGGCATTTGAATAATAACGGGTAAACATCCTGCAAGCGGGTTTACACCGGATTCACTCATTAGCTTCATCATTTCTTGCTGATACTGTTGCTGTGTCTGTGCATCCTTAGAAGCATACTTCTTTTGCAGTTCCTTTAATTTCGGCTGCATTTCTTGCATTTTTTTAGAGCTCTTTGTTTGTTTGATCATTAACGGTAAAATTGCTAAACGAATAATAATCGTTACAGCAATGATTCCCCATGCATACGTACCAAGCAGATCAGCAAAGAATTTTATCGCTGATACTAGCGGCCAAACAATGAACTCGTTCCAGAAGCCAGTGCTATCTTTGGAAATTGGTTCATTGAATTCTGTACAACCAGACAGTAGTAAGGCTACTGATACTAGCGACAAAATTACCCAATGTTGTTTTTTCAACCTTCTTCCCCCTACAGTTACTATTCACTTTTTCTTATTCTATATGCATTTCCTTTATTCACTGACAGTTTCCCACCTCAAAATTGGTGATATCTGCCATTTCATTTAGCTTGCGTTGGAGCGCTCACTGATAAATGAAGATAAAGCTATCAGTTATTTTATCATGCCTATAACGTTTCACTCTACTAAATATTCTAACTATATATACTTATTCATTAAGTTTCCATGCAAATTTACATATATGTAAGTAAATACCGATAAAAAATACCCCTATATGTATAATTTGCTCTATACAGACCACATGGTTGCATATATTACACTTTTTTTAATACTTTTGCGATTCGTAGTACATGCTGCAAACTTTGCTTCACTTCATGAAAATCCATAGTGGCCGCCGGATGTCTGGCGATAATAACATAATCCATATTCGGCTTTAGTTCATCTTTTAATTCATGGATACTTTGTCGAATATAGCGTTTTATTTGGTTGCGTGTTACCGCATTGCCAAGCTTTTTACTAACCGATAAACCTACACGAAATTCTGTTTGTCCCTCTTTTGGTAAGAAATAAACGACAAATTGACGATTAGCGAAAGATTTACCTTTTTTAAACACCTTTTGAAAATCTTCATTTTTTTTAACTCTCTGGCGTTTTTTCATTACTTTCACCTGCTATTAGATAATATCTTTTGATCCTCATTTCTAGGTTTACCAAAAATAAAGAAAAAAAAGACCACTGATGTGGCTCAGTGGACTTATTTTATGCTGATAAAACTTTTCTTCCTTTACGACGACGAGCAGCAAGAACTTTGCGACCGTTTTTCGTGCTCATACGTGCGCGGAAACCGTGAACTTTGCTGTGCTTACGTTTTTTTGGTTGGTAAGTACGTTTCATTGTATATAGACACCTCCTGAACGAGTTGAATTTTTCAACATACAGACTCGAATATTATATAAAGTATCTAGTCCTTTTGTCAATGTATTTCATAAATTTCTTTTTGTTAGCTAATCTATGATATTGATTGAAAAAAATATTTATCCACAGAAGCACTTGTTTTTTTTACACAGTGTTGTGTATAGTATTTTTTGCATTATTTTTTATCCACAGTGGTTATCTACAGCTTTTTCACATAAGCAGTCCCTGTGGACAACTCTAAAGTGCATAACTATAAGACATGTGGATAAGTTTCACAAACTATTGAAATAGCTTTGTTTTTCTGATACGATTACTGTGCTTCACTTTGTTGAAAACTAAAATGACTAATTCAATTATCCACAACTGTTAATATGCTGTGGATAATTTTTATCACAGCCTTTGGTTAACTGTTATCCACAATATGTGATTATGTGGACGAGTTGTAAAATGAACGTATTTACCATTTCTATAAATGCGCATTTTTATGTATTGAACACTGTAAAGGAGATTAGCAGC
>NZ_JBBOYW010000002.1 GCF_038008325.1 Lysinibacillus sp. FSL K6-0232
CTTGTAGACTGGGTTACATGCTCTTTTAAAAGTGCAACTAACTTGCACCAAGTATTTAATTTGATTGGTATAGATAATCTGGAAAATTTAGAAACTCGTTCAGGTTCTCGATATGAATTTTCTGGGTATGATGTTACTCATAAATTAGGTAAAATATTTCTTTTACATAATTCTTCTGAAAATAAATGGTTGCTTGATTTGTCTGGACAAGCTTGTCGAGAATTTGAGTTGATATCTTGTTTTGATTTTGTTACATTATTTGGGATATTAGCTAATGTTAATGCATCTTATACTCGTTTGGATATTGCTATAGATGATTTTCAAGAGATTTATAATGTTAACATGATACGTAAGGCTGTATATAATAAACAGTGTGTTACACGTTTAGAAGATTGGGGCAATGCTGAACGTGGTAAAATTAAATCTGGTCGTGATTTTTTAACGATGGATAATTTTTATTTAGGTAGTCCGAATAGTCGTTATTTTATCAATTTTTATGACAAAAAATTAGAAAGACAAAATAAAGGACTAGATGTTGAATATGATACGTGGACACGTACTGAAGTTAGACTAAAAGATGAATATGCAGAAATGTTTGTTATGCATATTCTTGATTCTTCTGATACCATTGGAGAGCATATTTTTAGTTTGCTTAATAGTAAATTGGTCTTTTTAAAAGAGAGTGTTTTGTCTAAAGATAAAAATAAATCTCGTTTGTCTAAAGATATAAAAAATCATACCAGATGGTGGCGTAAGTTTTTAAATACTACGAAAAAATTACCACTTACAGTTTATAAACCATCTATGCCATTGATACATAGTAAGTCTTGGTTATTACATCAAGTTTCTGTGACATTAGCAATGTTTAATATTTATTTAAAAGATGATGATAAATATGATGAATTTATCAATGAGTTGGTTATAACTGGTTTAGATAAGATGGAATCTAAGCATTTGAAACGTATAGAAGATCAAATAGTTTTAGATAAATATGTAAAAGATGGAGATATGTCTGTTGAGTGGTTTAACACAGAAATTGCTCCAGCTTTGAGGAAGCAAGATTTTATAAGAAGGAGCGCTAAGCAAAAACGTGAGCATAAAAATAATGTTTTAGATGTTTATTGGAAGCAAGTTGAAGAACAACAAAAAAAATCTGCTTTGTCAGATTATGAATAAGACGCAACAGACTTTTAATGTTATAAGATAATGTGTGATAACAGTGTACTATAGTATATGTTGATTTGTCTATATGAGGAGGTACACTGTGGGTAGGAAGAGAACAGGGAATAAAAGAGATGTCAAATTAAGCGTCGATAATGATTTGTTAGACAAGTTGATTGAACTAAAAGTAAATAAATCTGCATTGTTTACTGAAGCAGCTTTAAAAAGGTTGGAAGAAATAGAGGAAAAAACTAAGAAAATAGGAAAAAGTGATTAAAAAGGGCTTGATTATTTAAGTCCTTTTTATTATTCTTAAAACAGAACAAAAAGACGCGGTCGCGAATATGTGTTCGTATAAAATGGAGGTATGGTAAATGTTGGAGAGTGTAAAGCCGTTAGTATTTATCCGTGCTGAGCGTAATAAAGGCTACAGTGAGAAAAGTAAAAAAGATTACGATTTTGCGAACATTACATTATCTGATGGTTTGGAGAGTTTGAAAGTTGATATACAACCAGAGTTGGTTGAACAATGTCAAACTTTATATAAAAAAGGAGATAATGTTGTTATTACTGTTGATATAACAGAGGTTAATAATCGAGCTAGATTTATAGTTACAAAAATAAAGAAAGCTTCTTAGTGTAGTGTATGGATGAGCAAGCCGAAATTATTGAAGAAAATGTAGTTACTCCTGTTCCAGAGATTGACTTTACTGAGCTGGAAACTAAGTTAACAGACTTGGTAGAGGTGCTTGAAACAGAGCAAGAACAAAAACAGCTCGAAGCTGAAAAGCAAGCTCAAGAAGCAGAAGAACAAGCGAAAATAGAAGAAGAGCAAGCGAAGATAGAAGCAGAAGCAGAGGAGCAATTGCAAGCTGAATCTGCGGCTACCGACGAATTTCGACAAAATTTGCTGACTGAGCTACAGGTTTTTAATGAAGGAGTTCGGGATTATACGGAATATTTCGAGGCAATAGTAGAGCATCAGAAGGTAGAATTGGAACTCTATAACGCTGTTTATTATGCGTCTGTGATAGTTATTATTTTTGGCTGTTTACTTCCATTGTTTTGGATTGTGCGTCAGTTCAAAAATATTCTTAATTGGTTTATTTGAAGGAGGTGAGAAGAAATGAATGGAGGAGCAATTTTTACATTAACAGATTTTGACATTTCGCCTATTACATCGACAATCAGTGCCAATGCACCGATTATCATTGGCGCTGGTATTACTATTACTTTGACAATAGCTGCTGTAAAATTTATCCCACGCTTGGTTAAAGGTGCGGTTAAGGGCTAATAGTTTAAGCTTGGGTCAGCTTTGGACTGATAATCTCAGCTAATAATCTCATAACTAAAATAGCATATCGCAATTGATATGCTATTTTTTTTAGCAAAATGTGTCCACAAAAAATGGAAAGGAGAAAAAGATGAAAAATAAGAAATTATTAATCTTTGCCATGTTTGCTCTAAGTTTTTTTATATTTTTGAATCTCGAGCTGACACTATACTTAGCAATACGCTTAGCATTGACGCTAGTGGTATTACTGATAGTTTTGACACTTTTGAAAGCAGTGGTTGGCACACTAAAAGTGATTGGCAAGGATGGTCAATTGCTACTGCAGAAGCTGCGGAATCACAAGACTATCAATCTCACAAAGTCGTCGAGTTAGCTGCTAGTGATGATAGTGATGACAGTGGGGGCTTTTTGAGTGGTATAGGTGATTTGCTTACGGCTGTCACAGACTTCTTCCGCTGGTGTGGGGATTTTTTGAGAAATTGGTCAGACGAAATATCGGATTTTTTAAATGCTGCTACAACGTCAACTTGTATTGCATCTCCTTATCCTTGTCTAAACGATGGTCCAATTGTCAGGGTGATTAAAGGTCAGGTCAATAGGATTGATGAGTATCTAAAGGATTTGCTTAAGCCGTTTGAGTGGAATGGCTCAGATACTAATCCGTCGAATAATGATGGTACTTTTACGAGGTTTATTAAGAGCCAAGTTATGCTGTTGAGGACATCTATTGACTTGCCGATTTGGTCTAAAACGTTCAATTACGGTGGTTCGCCTGCTGGTATATCTGATGCTGATGGGATTTTTGTCAAATTTATAAAGTCCCAAGTTTCAAGAATTGTGACTAGCATTGAAAAGCCAGAGTGGTTACGTACATTTGATTATGGTGGTTCGCCTGCTGGTATATCTGACGCTGATGGGATTTTTGTCAAATTTATAAAGTCCCAAGTTTCAAGAATTGTGACTAGTATTGAAAAGCCAGAATGGTCAAAAGCTTTTTATCACAAAGGATTTTCGTTTGCCGAGTATTTGGAATCAATTCTTAAGGAATTGAGAACATCTAAATTAGCTAAGCTGGAAGATGCTTTGTATTATAAAGATTTTTCTGTAGCTACTTATTTAGATTCTATTTTGAAAGAACTTAGAACATCTAAGTTGGCTAAGCTAGAAGATGCTTTATATTATAAAAATTTTTCTGTAGCTGCTTATATGGATTCTGTTTTGAAAGAACTTAGAACATCCAAGTTGGCTAAGCTGGAAGATGCTTTGTATTATAAAGATTTTTCTGTAGCTGCTTATATGGATTCTATTTTGAAAGAACTTAGAACATCCAAGTTGGCTAAGCTGGAAGATGCTTTGTATTATAAAGATTTTTCTGTAGCTACTTATTTAGATTCCGTTTTAGAAGAGTTGAGGTTGCAAACGCCTCTTTTAAAAGATATTGGTAATGGTGGTTTTGACAAAGATATTATCAAAATTTTTGAGGACATACGTGACAATATAAAAAAATTGGGTCAAACTACTGGTGGTAAAAATATTTGGGATTTTTTAACCGAGCTGGTAGGTACGATTGGTAAATCTCTTGATAGTATTTTAGATTTTGTAACAAATCTTGGTGACTGGCTGATTGAGCTTGTTATACCTCAAGACACTACTTTTGTAACGACTGCTTTTAACGATTTAAAGACTCAGTTTGACGATAAGTTGTCAATTTTAGTGACAGTTAAGAGTGCTTTTTCTGGGATGTTTAATGATAGTGAGAGTCCTTTATCAGACTATACAATTAATCTCCCTATCGTTGGTCGCCCAATACAGCTTTTAGATATGTCTATCGTGTCAGTCGGTGTCCCAATTTTTAAAAAAGCAATGTCTGGATTGATTGTAATATTTACGATTTTGCATGTTTATAAAAAAATCGTTGGTACCGGTGGGGTGATGGAAAAGTGATTTTAGAGCTAGTTATACGCTTATTTTTTGGGATTGTTACATTACTATTGTCTTTAATTCCCAAGATTGAGTTGCCGCAAAATTTTCTTAGTTTTATGGGTGATGCTAGTTATTTAATATCTTTTGCATCTTATTTTTTACCAATACCAACTATTTTAGCGTGTATTGCAGTCATTTTTGTTGTTGATAATATAAAGCTTTTAATGTCTATTTTTAATTGGATAATCAGCAAAATACCAACAATTAGTTAATTATTTTTGCTGGCTCGCCTGCCGAGCGTGAGCCGCCAGCCGAGCCAGCAAAAAAATAACAATGTGGGAGTTTATGATATATGTTTAAAAAGTGCAAAAAAGATGATATTACACAAATAAAAGACTATACTGCTGAGTCGTTTTTTATAAAATTTTTTAAATTTATTTATCTCTATTTTAAAGATTTGATTTTTTTGTTACGTAATGGTGGGATTTTTAAAGAGTATGGTGTGACAATGTATTGCGGTCAGCAAGGTGCTGGTAAAACAATCGCCATGACGGAATACCTTGAACGCATGCGCAAGAGGTATCCTAATGTGATGATCATTACTAACTATGGATATATCCATCAAACTAGAGAATTCAACGATTGGAAAGACTTTTTTGAAATCCGTAATGGTGCCGATGGCGTTATTTTTGCTATCGATGAGATCCAAAATGAATTTAATAACCGTTCATGGAAGAATTTCCCAGAAGAACTTATGTCTGAAATTACACAGCAGCGTAAACAAAAAGTAAAAATTGTTTGTACAGCTCAGGAATATTTAGACGTTGCTGTGCAGTTGCGTCGTCAGTCTTTTTTTATTGTTGATTGTTTTACATTTGCAGAACGCTGGGTTTTTACTCGATGTTATAAAAGACGTGACTACGAAAAAGCTTTGAATAGCACAGATGGTTTTTCAAAGGTGCGTAAGATTTATAGCAAGTCGTTTATACAAGATGCTAAATTACGCAGTTTGTATGACACTGAGAAGAAAATCGAGCGTCTGGAGAGGTCTACGTTTATGAGTAAGAGGGAAAGAGGCGTTGTCTGATGGATAAGATACTTGACTTTTTGTTTGGCATTGCAGTTTATTTATTTCTTTTTATTAACGAGTTTTTATAAAATTGTGTACACAAAAATTTTTAAGAAAAACGCGGACACATCGAGTACACTTTGTTATAATATAATTATATTACAACAGAGGAGTGTTGTGTGTGGTTAAAGATAAAACGATAAAAATGCGTGCATCTGCATATGACAAAGCTGTACTTAAAGCTATTGCGGCTAAAGTGGATCAGGAAAGGTCTTTTGCTGTTAAGACTAGCGAGTCTGATGTTTTGCGTATAGCTATATCAAATTTAGTTTTGCAGTATCTTACCGATGATGAGATTGTCCAGCTTAAATCGCAATATATGTTTCAGTAGAATGTGTAAAATGTGTACACAAAAAAAAGGAGGAATTTTATGAAATACACAATCTTTCGCACGTGCATAATTATTGACGATGATGCTACAGTGCAAGTCGCTGTAGCTGAGTGCGATAATCAAGAGCGTATGCAGCAGTTGCTAGATATGCTCGTAGACTACAACACAGATGTTATGTATATGTATCATGCCATTGACGAGGACGAGCATAGTTATGTTGCTACTCAGTATCAAAAGTAGTTATGTTTTTCCCTTCCCCTTGTATGGATTGGCTGAGGCGCTAGGGGGTGTGGGGGGATTCCCCCACGTTGCGATAGATGACTAGTTTGATAATTAGCTAGTGCGGCTGAGGCTTGTTTTTTGCCTTAAACTGTTGCGGTGTCGATACGAGCTTATGTGATACTTGTATGTCTTGTATCGGCGCACCGATTGCGTAAAGGCAAAAAATGGTGTATGTCAAGGGGGCTCTCGGTAAAAAGTTTTTGCGTTTTTTGCAAAAAGTTTTTACCGCCCTTGACGTACATCACCGTTACTTTGTTGCCTTGGTAAGTAATTACGAAATCACGACCACCTTTTTGGAATTTATTTGAAAAAATGGGAGAGGAGGAGTTTTGTTTGGGAGAAAAAACGGGGTCTGCGGGGTGCGGTACTACCCCCGCAGAAAATACTAAGGAAAACGCTCAAACTGTG
>NZ_JBBOYW010000003.1 GCF_038008325.1 Lysinibacillus sp. FSL K6-0232
CGGAATTTATGAAATTTATTAAGAGATTAAACTATCATGTCACTGGTCAAAAGCGTGCTGTAATAAAATATGTTTGTGTGGTTGAGCGCCAAGAAAGAGGGGCGTTGCATTATCACATTATTTTGTTCAATATGCCGTATGTTCCACATGCAGAACTTTTAAAGCTTTGGGGGCATGGTGCGGTACGAATTAATGAAATTGACCATGTCGACAATGTCGGTGTTTATGTGGTGAAATATATCGAAAAAGAAATGCGGAATATGCAGTCGAATAAATCTGCAAAAGTGAAAGATAAAAAACTATATTTTGCGAGCAGGGGACTGTATAAGCCGGAGGAAATATCAGACGGAACAGCAGAAGGAAAACAACAATTACAAGAGATTGCTGGTAAGGTTGAAGGTCACGAAGTATACAGGAAAATGTACGAGAGTGAGCATTACGATACCTACGAGGTAATTCAATATAATTTAGCAAGAAAGGGCTGACGAAAAGTCGGCTCTTTTTGTTTTGATAAATTCGAGCAAAGCGACAACCATTTCCAATGCGAAAAATGAAATTTTGAGTGTCGAAAATGGTCGAGGTATTAGGAGGAATCCTAACAAGTTGAGGGCGAGCGAAAAGGGATTGGGGGTACCCAAAACCGTTGCTTGCCCAAAGTGGTTTGGCATGCTAAACCCGTTGCTTGCCCTTTGGTTTTAAGCCTCGCAGAGCCTTCATTTTGTACGCGATAGTGTCAAAATATCGAGAAGGTTACTTTGCCAAAGTAACAAAGCTTTTTCTTCAAGGGTAGAAGGAAAAATAAACGGAATGTTCTGGAATGATTGAGCGTTAGCGATGCCTTGACTTGCAATTTTCCATGTTAAGCTATTTGCTGCGTGCCACTGAATCTTTTTTGATAGGTGGCTCTGGCACGTGAAAAACATGGAAAAGGTTCTTGCGAGTCAAGGTCAATCATGGAAGATCATGCAGTGTGTGTTTAAAGAAAATAAGGTAAGGAAAGTTTTGGGGGCTTGCCCCTTTTTTAAAAGGGGCAAGGTCTTAATCTTTTGGGTGTTGGAGCGTAGCGGAAACGCCTTTCTTTTACTTTATTTATTTATAGTAACACTTAGCGAGAATATGATATACTTTGGGCAACGTAAAAAACTCCCTCGTATTTATCGGTTATTACCAGTAACCGTACGAAAGGAGTTTACAAATTGAAATATAAGATTAAGGCGATTATATCAGGAAATGTTGTCGAGGTCTACAGGTATGGAATTCCAGTAAGAACTGGAAAGGATAGAACAATTTTCGATAGAGGTTCAGGAAACGCTATAAAAGCGCCTGAGGAGGTCGAGAAGATGAAACGGGACAAAAGTATATCAAACTCGTTAAAAAGGACGAGAAACACGCTCAGAAGGCTTATAAACGCAAATACAGGGCAATGGGGCAAAGAACGAGAGAAGTTTTTTACGTTGACGTTTAAAGAAAATGTGACAGACCATGAAGTAGCCAATG